>JAJZNY010000332.1 GCA_021852245.1 Planctomycetota bacterium
AATGCAGCCGATCCAGAAATCGCTCATGGATACGGGCGATCAAATGGTGAGTGTATACAGCGAGGCGGTCGCAGGCGTTCATGTGGTCAAAGCCTTCGCCACTGAAAATAGGGAAATAAAAAAATATCAGGCCAAAACCGATCAGCTTTTCGATCAGACCATGCAGACCGTCGGCATGTGGGCGGCGTTCGTCCCGACGATCCGCGGTATCGCCACGGCCGCCAACCTGCTTCTGTTTTTTATCGGCGGAATTCTGGCGGTTCACGGTATCCTTTTTGCCGGCGACATTTTCGTTTTCGGAATCGCGATGGGCGCTGTGCTCTCACGCCTTCAGCAGATTAACCAGATATCCAATCAATATCAGACGGCCATTGTCTCCTCACGGCGCTTTTTTGAAATCGTCTATGCCGAACCGACGGTGGAGGACATCCCCGGTGCGCCGGAACTTCCGCCCGGAAAAGGAGAGGTGGAATTTCGAAGCGTGACATTCGGCTATAAACCGGAAAATCCGGTTCTGCGGGATATTTCCTTCAAAGTCCCTGCGGGCTCGATGGTTGCCGTAGTTGGCCCGACCGGTGCCGGAAAAACCACCCTCATGCAGTTGCTTGCCCGCTTTTACGATCCGCAGCATGGCTCCATCTGGATCGACGGGGCCGACATCCGCCACACCTCACTCGCTTCGGTGCGCCATTCGGTAGGGGTGGTCTTTCAGGAGACTTTTCTGTTTTCCGACACCGTGGCCGCCAACATTCGCTACGCCCGCCCCGACGCTCCGATAGAACTGGTTCGGCATGCTGCGCAGCTTGCCCAGGCGGACGAATTTATTGAGCAGTTACCGGAGGGGTATAACACGATTCTCGGTGAGCGGGGAACCACGCTCTCCGGCGGTCAGAAGCAGCGGATTGCCATTGCGCGGGCGATTTTGGCCGATCCGCGAATACTGATTCTCGACGACGCTCTCGCCGCCATTGACCCGGGTACAGAATCGCTTATTCGCAGCAGCCTGCGCGAATTACTCCGAAATCGTACGCTTTTTGTCATCGCGCACCGACTGAGCACCGTCAAGTCTGCTGATCAGGTGCTGGTGCTTGAAAATGGGTTTATTACCCAGCGCGGGACCCATCAGGAACTGCTCGCCGAGTCGGGCCACTATCGGGACATCGCCCGTATCCAGCTTCTTGGTTTTGATTCCTCCTTGGTGGAAAAGCCTGCCGCCGAGGTGCGTTCATGAAGCGCCGGGATTCTCCGCTGAAAACCCGTCCGTGGCTGCGACGCCGTCATGATCCCGGCGTGAAGGGGGCTGCGTCGTTCAAACCGGATTTTGAAGCCGACTACCGGGCTCTGGACGGAAAAATACTCCGCGGGGTATGGGAATGGATGGCGCCCTATCGCAACGGGTATGTTCTCATGGCTTTGGCCGGTCTGTTGATGAGCGGTCTGGAACTCATCACGCCGCGCTTTTTGCAGCAATTGGTCGATACGGATATCCCCGGAATCCAACTGAACATTTTTTCATCCTGGGTTCTGGATTTTGCGTCTTGGATCGGGCGGCCGGTTAATATCTCCCGCTGGCCCCGCCCTGATGTTGCCTATCTGAATATAACCACCACGATCTTGGTTTGGGCCCTGACCATGGGGGCGGCGCTGCTGATTCAGCGGCAGGTCATCTGGTACACCACCTATTACGGCCAGCGCGTGCTCTTCAATCTGCGGGCGGCGGTATTCCGTCAGTTGCAGCGGTTATCGATGAACTATTATGATCGCACCCGCTTTGGTCGCATCCTTACGCGCGGCACCGGCGATATTGACTCCATGAGTAATTTCATTGTTTGGGGCATCAATACGCTTGTTAATAATCTTGCCATGATGCTGCTGGCTGCTGCCATGATGCTTTGGCTGGACTGGCGGATCGCACTGGCGGTCCTCTGGCTGGGCCCCGTTCTCTACATCACCAACATTCTCTACCGGCGTCGCATCGGCCATGCCTGGCGGCTCACCCGCGAGGGGTGGACACGCGTGAGTACCAATCTGGCGGAAAATATCTCCGGCATGCGTGTGGTCAATGCCTTTAACCGCCAATACCAGAATCTCGACGTGTTTAACGATCTTCAGGCCGTCAACACCGCCAATAACATGCACGCCGCGCTGATCAACGGTATCTATCAGCCGCTGCTGGGATTGATCAGCTTTCTGGGGCGCCTCATCATCATCGCTCTCGGGGCATGGATGCTCTTACGCGGCTCCGGTGCCGCTGAGGCATTTCATATCGGCAAGTTGATTGCGGTTTATGTCTACTGGGATTGGTTCATGGGGCCGGTTATTAATTTCGGTAATTTTTATAACGACACCATGATGGCGCTGGCCTGCGCCGAGCGGGTGCAGACACTGCTGGCGGAAAAACCGCAGGTGACCGATGTGCAGACCCCGGTCGTCATCGAGTCGCTTCGCGGTGAGGTGATATTTGATCATGTTACTTTCGGCTACGACCCGGCTCATCCGGTTATCCATGATGTCAGCTTTCGCGCCGCTCCGGGAGAAGTTATATCGCTGGTCGGCCATACCGGCTGCGGTAAAAGCACCATTATCAGCTTGATCTGTCGGTTCTATCTGCCGCAACAGGGACGTATCACCTTTGACGGTATCGACATCCGTGAGGTCGAAGGGGCGAATCTGCACCGGTTTCTCGGCATCGTGTCGCAGAATAATTACCTCTTTACCGGTACCGTAATGGAGAACATCCGTTATGCCCGGCCCGAGGCATCCGTTCAGCAGGTGCGTACCGCGCTGTCTGATCTCGGTTGTCTCGAACAACTCGAATCCCTGCCCGACGGCCTCCAATCGCAGGTCGGCGAGCGCGGTGGGGCGCTGAGCCTTGGGCAGCGGCAACTCATCTGCTTTGCCCGTGCCTTTCTGGCTGATCCGCGCATTCTTCTGCTGGACGAAGCGACCAGCGCCATTGATACCTATACCGAACTGGTTATCCAGCAGGCCCTCGCCCGACTGGTTAAAAACCGCACGACCTTTATCGTGGCACATCGCCTGAGCACCATTACCGGCAGTGACTGCATTCTGGTCATGGATCACGGGCGGATACGGGAACGCGGCAACCACGATCAACTTCTCGCCCTTGGCGGAATGTATGCGGAACTCTACCGGCAGTTTATATCGCCTTGAAAACCCGATGAGGCCGGCTGAAAGCCTATCCAGATCGCCGAAATGTCAAAAAGCTTTACTTTTGCAACTTTCAACATTCAGGCGCGTTCTATAACCAATGAGTTTGAAGTGTACTTGATTTGGGTTAGTTAAAAAGTGCAAGCAATCGCAACATCCAGTTCATCCGACATTGATGCACCCGGCCGTGCATTTACGGCCGCAGTCGACGCGGAGCAGTTGGCGGGCGTCTATCTGGCAGTTATTCCGCAGTTGATGGGGTTTGTCCGCCGAAATTTGAATCACGACCCGCAGATTGACCTGAGAATGGGGCAATTCCGGATGATGCATGTTTTGCACCAGAATCTCGCGGATTCCATTTCCGAAGCGGCAGGGGTGTTGGGGGTGACCCTCTCGTCGGCGTCCAAAATGGTGGACGATCTCGAATGTCTCGGCCTGGTGACTCGTCGCCCCGACGAGCGCGACCGGCGCCGCACCATCGTATCGCTGACGGATCAGGGGCGTGCAATCTACCAGC
Source organism: Planctomycetota bacterium (assembly GCA_021852245.1). The sequence continues at coordinate 3,689 of JAJZNY010000332.1, forward strand.
AAGCTGTAAATTCCATTCGCGAACAGATTGCCATTAAATTTCAGCTGTTGACTGCCACGGAACGCGGGGTTCTTTTCTGCGCGGCACTCAAACTGGCGGAACTGTTTCAGACCTCCCCGGCGCCCTCCTCTAACCCCTCGCATCCTGATAACATAAACCTCGTAGCGGAGCATGCCTGAATGAAATCGATCATCAAGTGGGTTGTCATCTTACTTATCATCGCTGTTGCGGGCTGGTGGGCGAGTCGATTTTTCGCCAGAGGCACAAATTCAGATGCGCAGTTTGTCACTGCCGCCGTCCGGAAAGGGAATCTTTCCGCAACGGTGAGTGTCACCGGCACGGTGGAGCCGCGCAATGTTGTCGATGTCGGTGCGCAGGTCAGCGGAACCATCGTCAAATTTGGAACCGATGCGGATGGACATGAGGTCGATTACGACTCACCCGTCAATAAGGGCACAGTGCTGGCCATTATTGACCCGGCCAATTATGCGGCCCGTGTCGATTCCGATAAGGCCGCTCTGGCTGAGGCGCAGGCCAACGTCGCTGTGGCCAAAGCAAAATATCAGACCTATGTTGCGGCGTACGAAGACGCCGCCGCCGACTGGAAACGCGCGCAAAAGCTTGGCGATCAGGGTATGGCATTGCCCGTGACACAGTACGATTCCTACAAATCCACCTATCTGCAGGCAAAAGCTAATCTGGCCCTCGGCAAGGCGTCCATCGTGCAGGCGCAGATGGCGGTGAATGTGGCCAAAGCTACGCTGAAAAATGACGAAATTACGCTCTCATATTGCACCATCACCTCGCCGGTCAAAGGCGTTG
>JAJZNY010000404.1 GCA_021852245.1 Planctomycetota bacterium
GGTAAAAATACCGTGCAGCGGCTGATCTCCGCCGGTGCGGGGATTATTTTCAAAGGCAGCGGATTCTACGAGACCGATTATCGGTCGGAAAGCTACAAGTCCGCAGCCAAAAAAGAATCTCCCTCCACTGAAACGGCCAAACCCGCCGCCGACGGAAAAAATAATTCCGCCCCGGCCGCCCCCGCTGCTTCCGCCGCCGCTTCGGCGACACCGCCGGCCGCCCCGGCGGCTGAGAGCAAACCGGCGCCTTCGGCGAAAAAATCGGGTAAATCAAAATCGTGAGTCCCGCCATGACCGACTCCAATGTGCCGCTGCGACCTCGCTGTCCAATCTGCAAGAAGGCTGCGGCTTCGCCGAATGAGGATGTTTTTCCGTTCTGCAGCGATCGGTGCCGGCTGATTGATCTGGGGCGCTGGATGGATGGAACGTACATGACCTCGCGCCCCATGGACCCCACCGATGAGCAGGACCCGGATCGGAAGTGACGGGTATCCGCGGCTCAGCGGGAGCGCTCAAGCCACCTGAAATTTTTGAATAGCCGCTTCCCTCGCCTTGCCATGATCGACAATCGGAGCCGGATAATCACGGCCGATGACGCAGCCGCATTCCCGCTGCAGCGATATCGGCATGATCCACGGTTCGTGGATGAACTGGGTCGGCACACGGGCAAGCTCCGGCAGCATGGACCGGACAAAATCTCCCTGCGAGTCGTAGCGCTGGGCCTGAAGAATCGGGTTCATGATGCGGAAATAGGGGGCGGCATCGGTGCCCGTGCCCGCACTCCACTGCCAGCCGCCGACATTACTCGCCTGATCATAGTCCATGAGCCGCCGCATGAAACAGCGTTCTCCGATCCGCCAATCGGTGTCGAGGTCTTTGGTGAGAAACATGGCGGTAATCATGCGCAGGCGGTTGTGCATGAGGCCGGTGGTTTGAAGTTGCCGGACGGCGGCGTCCACGATGGGGTAGCCGGTTTGGCCCTGCATCCAGGCTTGGATGTGTTCGTCGGGATTGCTCCACGTGAGGTGGCTGTAGCGCTGTTGAAACGCCTGCCCGACAGTATGGGGAAAGTGGAACAGAACCATTTTGTAAAATTCCCGCCAGATCAATTCAGAGAGCCAATGTTCCGCCCCGCCACAACCCCGCAGAGCTCCCTGCTGCACCGCCGCCCGTACACACTGACGGATCGAAACCGTTCCGGCGCTGAGGTGGCTGGATTGCGCCGAGGTCCCTTGAATCGCGGGATAGTCGCGATCTTTTTTATAATATCCCACCCGGTGCCGGATAAATTCGCTCAGCATGGCGCTTCCTCCGGCCTCGCCAGCCGCAATCGGCAGGGTAACTTTGGGATATCCCAGCGATTCGGCGCTCGGGACCGAATCGGACGGCATCGGATGGCGATGCGATATTTTCGGCAGGCCGGCGTCCTCGGCATGCTCGGGCGTGAATTTGGCCAACCACGCCTTTTTGTACGGGGTAAAGACCGTGTAAGCGCTCTGGCTGCCGGTGAGGACTTCAAATTCCTCAAAGATCACCGCATCTTTCACGCCGGCAATTTCGATGCCGCACTTGGCCGCCTCACGGGCCAGACGTCGATCCATGGCCAACTGCTGCGGTTCATAATCTTTATTAAATGTAATCAGCCCGGCATGCGCTTCCCGGGCCAGAGTTAATATCGACTTCACCGGGTCGTCGGAACGTAATATCCGCAGCGGAATATGGTGCCGGGCGAGAGTCGTGGCCAGTTCACGCAGGCTCTCAAGCCAGAAGGTTGCCTGAAAGGCGCCGGTCTTTTCCGCATCGGCCGGAAACCAGCGGTTATCGATGACGAAGACCCCGATCACGGCGCCGGCTCTGCGGGCGGCCAACTGCAAACCGTTGTTGTCATGGATGCGCAGGTCCCGACGGAACCAATGAATGGCGTTTTCCAAGCGAATCTGCTCCTGGCTGCGGATGGTGCACCGACTATTTTAGCCATCAAAAATGCCGGCGGCTGCAGTCGTTGAAGTCACGCGTTCAGGCCTGGATTTCCGTCGCAATCCAGCCACCTCCGGACTGATACCGAAAGATGGCGTTACCTGCGGTCGGATCGATGGATCGAAGATGAATCCACCCGTTGTCCAGCAACGTCCGCACCGTGGCATGCTTTTCGATCACCTGCGAAATGGCGGATCGAGGAGCGGCGATCAGCACCAGCAGACGCAGCGGATCATGCCGCCATTGGATCCCGTCATGGAGCGATTCGATCGGCAGGCCGATCTGCAGATCGCCGGCATTCCCGAGGCATACCCCGTGCATGCCCACCACGTTATGAAGCGTCTTGGTGCCGGCGCCAAGTTTTCCCGGGCAGACGGTCGAGGCGTAATACTGCATGTTGATCCAGTGGGCGACCACCATCGGAGCGGTCATGATCAGCGTCAGGATGGACAGCTCCTTATCCTGCCGCCAATCGTAATCGTGCAGGAATGTGCGCCCCTCCAGATTGATTCCGCGTGTAAGATGCCGCGGGGCGGCAATGAATGCCGCATTTCCAGCCAGACCCCATTCCGGCCGCACCTGAGACCAGTCCGCAGCCCGCTGCCTGGCAGCTTCCGAAAGATTGTCGGCCGACTGTGGGCTCATTTCCGCCTCCAGAGCCGCCTTTTCCTTTCGCACCCGTTCTCCCGCATCCGCGAGATGGTGCTGCAATTGGGCCACCTCTTTCAGATGACTCGCAGGAACCTGCTCGAGATCGTAAATGGTCACCTCGTCGGTGGTGGTATTGTGTTCGCCGGCCAGGAACCATGTGTCGGACGGAATATGAATTCCATCGGCGGCCAATTTCGTGCGTACTTCGCTCCGATTAAGTACGGCCGCCGCAACCCGGGCATTGGGGCCGCCGGCGTGTCCGCCGCATGCCCCGCAATCCAAACTCGCTTGGTACGGGTTATTCGTTGTCGCCGCGCCGTGGCCGCACAGCAGCACCAGCCGGGCCTGATTTCGGGTCAGTCCCATATTGGTCAGGGCGCCGCGTGCGAGATTGATCTGATCGTCGAGGGAGAAATGATTCTGCGCTGGCGCATCTCCCTCAGCGGCCCCGCTGCGATGGATGTCGGGGCTGGCGATTGGCGGGGCATCGTCGGAGGGTTGAATCAGGCCGTCACGGATCAATTTCCAGCCGTAACCCAAGCCAAGCATTTCAACAAAATTCAGAGATGACACGCCGTACGCGGTCAGTTGCGACCAGCCGGCCGAAAATTGTCGTCTGCTGCGCCGATTTGCCGCATGTCGGGCGGAATCTTCCGGGTCGTGGCCACCGTGGCCATCGTGGCCAAGCGTTTCACCGACTTGGTACGGGGATGAAAGCAGAACCGGATATTGGGCGGTGCTATGCTCATCGCCGAGTCGTGAATAGTGGATCGGAAATCCGAAAAATCCGGCAAAGCCGATGGTATCAATATCGGGCGCAGCAGATTCCAGTGCCCGGCGTATCCGTTCCGATCGCACGTCGATACAAAAGACACATTGGGCCGATGGACGCCGAGTCTCCTGCCCGTCGGATGAAACCTGCGCGAGGCGGTCGCACAGCAGGGCGCTGAGTTTGCGTTCATACGATATTTCGTGCGCCTCCAAGCATAGCGCGGGGGTAAGATGCCGGGCCGAGGCGTGTGTATCGGAACGCTCGGTCCAATGGGGAGTGCTTCCCTGCCGCCGCAGAAAGTTAAACGCCGCCATTTCGTAGCTGATGCGCACGGCAAGCAGATCAAGAAGCGGATTATCCTGAGCCGGAGGCATTTGCCGCCAACTGTAAAGTCGCAGATGGCTGGCCCAGCCGAGATGATCGAGCAAAAGCCGTTGCATGTAATCGGTGATCATATTTCCCGGGAGGCCGATCTGTTCGAGAACATGATGGATGGTTTCACCGGGCGTCGGAGGGAGGGATTTAATAATGGATCGGCAGCCGTTGAGACCGGCGAGATCAATCATGCGGTCCAATTCCGCCAGTTGCCGCCAGGCTGAAAAAAACCGCTTCGAGTGATCCATCATATTCCATGCCGCCTGCCCCCGATCGAAGTAAGCACTGCACCAGAGCGCCACATGATCCAGCACAGTCTGCTGCAGATTTTCGGGCAGGCGATCGAGAAGCGTCGTCGGATACGGATGGCCCTGCGGCGTGAAGGATGCGGCATCCCATTCATATGACGTAAGCGTTTCCGCTTTTTGCACCATGGCATCGAGGGAGGCCTGCAGGGTGTCGAATGACGCGACTGCACCGGACTGCACCCGACGCTCCATGGCGATGCGTACATCCGCAGGTGTAATGGCCCCGGTTCGCAGCCGATGGGCGTAATACGTTTCCGGCATGTACAGTCGGCGGCCCATCGCAGATTGCATCTGCTGCAGGACCGTTTCGAAGGGCAAATCGATGTATCCCCAGAAAGGATTCACCGCAACAAAACCATCCAGCGGCCAGATCGGGGCAATCTTTTCAAAAATCCCGGCGGC
>JAJZNY010000460.1 GCA_021852245.1 Planctomycetota bacterium
CCAATCCGAAGCAGTTGATTGTCGAGATCACCGAAGGTACGGTGCTGGAGGATGTGGATGATTCCATCGCCAAGATCAAGGCTCTGCGTGAATTGGGCATCGACGTGTCGATTGATGATTTCGGCACGGGTTATTCCTCTCTGAGCTATCTGAAAAAACTTCCGATCAGTGAATTGAAAATCGATCGGTCATTTATCAAAGATGCCCCGAAAAACCCCAACGACGCCGCCCTGATCGAAGCCATTCTCGCTGTGGCCAAACACCATAACCTGCACGTTGTTGCCGAGGGCGTGGAAACCGCCGAACAACTGGAATTTCTGCGCACCCGCGGATGTGAATCGTATCAGGGATTTTACTTCGCCAAACCGATGCCGCTCGACCAGTTCTCGCATTCGGTTTGCACCACCAGCGAAACACGTGATGCGCCCGCCGAAACGTTCAGCGTCAAGGTTGTCAGCCGCACGCCCGATACGATCGTCGGCCGTCAGGCACTCTGAGTAGCGAGTTTTTCCGCTTCGCGCATCAAGCCGATGGTTATCGGCTCGCACGCCATATCAATCATGCGGATGTTACGAAGCGCCGCAATGCGCGGCCAACCTTCTTTCGGCAAATTCCGCCGGTGCATGTGTTTCAGGGCCAGAGCCTCCTGCAGCAGAATGATCGATTCCGCAGCAGCCCTGTGCCCCGGCAACCCGGGCGTATAAATTCCCGGCGGTGGCAGCGCGACTTGCATCTGCTCCGGTGGCGCCGGAAGTGTCTGAGCCCGGTCCACTGGCCGCCATATGACCGGCAAACCGCTGGAAAATCGTGCCGCATGGGGACTGAGAATCCGAGTTTCATTGTTTTTTGTTGCCAGCAGCAGACATTCAATCGGATGGTGGCTGAAACGCGCCCTGCGGCTGATCACCCGCGCAATGGACGCAGATGCCGTAACGATCACGCCCCCGCCACTGGCGGCCGATTGTTTCATTTCCGCCCACGCCGACCGGTGCACACCACCTGATGCGTCGATCGAAATGACTCCTTCGGTGGAAAGTTGCCGCAATTGTCGGCATGCCTCGAGCAGGGGCAAATAGATGCGGGCGAGAAGGGCCGCATCACGACGATGAAACGCGGAGGCCTCGGCGGCTTCGAGTTCGCGACGTGCGGCGGCATACCGGCCGGCCACCAGCAGTCGCTGCCCTGAATCCCACAGCTTTTCAATCCATAATTCGCCGCCGGCATCCGACCCAGCAGAAAGTTCGATGTCTGATGATGCGTGGGGCAAATTCATAACTCCGTTTCGACTTTTTATAAATCTCACCAACCGTTCATTCATTGTGGCCTCCGCGCCGACGTGTTGCAACCTGGCCCGGACTCGGAACGCGGTTGCAAGCCTCTCCGAGCCGTCGCATAATCAGAATGCATGGAGCAGGTGAAAGCGGAGATCATTCAAGGCGACTGCAGAGACGTTCTGGCGAACTACCGTCTTCAGCGGACTACGAATTCACCTCACGCGGCGTCAAACCATTCCGACAAGGTGGGCGCACAATCTCATGAGCCGTAACGAAGCTGACATGATCAGAGAATTTGGCATGCCACGAAGGGGGTTGGTCGAAGCCGCCCTACTGGTGGCACTGTCGCGACACGGCGGCGTCAGCGGCGAATTCCGTGAGCGTGAGGTGCTTGTGGATGAAATCGCCGCCGAGTTCTCTCTGACCAGCGTCAGCGAAGCGCGAAACTTGTAAGATTTTTCAACAAGGGAAACAGGGTCATCCCATCATCCCTCTGGCTGCGCGTGCTCTACAGGGCGGCCGAAGCGCTGGCCAAAAGACAATTGCTTTCGCGCCCCACTGAAACATTCCGCGTCACGAAAAAGCGGGAATGGATGCTGACGGAAATGGGCTTGGACGAGGCAATCAAACTCCGCAACATACCGTCAACGGAGAAGGAGTCTCTGCCGGTCGCATCGATCGAGGTGCAGAAACTCGCCGAGGCCATCAAAAACCAGCCCAAACCGAAATGCTATGATCCCGTTGACACGTCTAAGGGAACGGCGGTGAAAAAAGGTGAGTGTTTTTTGCGAACGCGGGGGTTTCGGCGGGCTGTCGTTGAGGCGTATGGTTTCAGGTGTGCGGTCTGCGGCCTTAAGATTCCATCCCCAACTGGCCTCTCGTGGGAGGTGGAGGCCGCACACATCGTCCCCAGCCATGCCCGAGGGCGTGACGACATCTGGAACGGCCTGGCCCTGTGCCGACTTCATCACTGGGCGTTTGATGTCGGCTGGTTCACACTTAGCAGCGACTGTCAGGTTCAGGTTTCCGACGAAATACATCGGCTACCGCCCGACTGTGGTGTCATGGGCGGCTACGAATTTATCAAAACATTCGCCATGAGCCCTACCAGGCTCTACCTGCCCGATCGCGCTGAAATCCATCCAGATCAGGCCGCCATCCTCTGGCACCGGAAGTACGTATTTAACCGCCGCCAGCTTCGGTAGGCGCCCTGGGCTATCCAATCTCCCAAAGATGCAAGTGACTTTATGCCGCAACCGTATTCCGCATTTGGCAAATTCAGCGACGGCGCAATTGGCGAATCGCCCGCTTTCTTCTAACATAGTTTATTCGGGACGGCTTGGATAAGCCTCCCACGGGCAAGACAGACGTGATGTGCCCGCCTTTAAAAAATGGTACGCAGATTTAAGAGGAGTTGAATGATGCCGCTGATGACCAGCAAACCGATGTTTGATCTCGCCTATGACGGTGGGTTCGCAATTGGGGCGTTTAACGTCAACAATATGGAACTCGCGCAGGCCATCGTGGAGGCCTGCGCCAAGGAAAGCAGCCCCTGTATTCTTCAGATATCCAAGGGCGCCCGAAAATATGCCAATATCCGCTTTCTCAAGGCGATTATTGACGCGGCCGTTGAGGAATATCCCAACCTGCCGATCTGTGTCCACTGCGATCACGGCGACACCGTCGAACTGATCAAAACCTGCATCAGTGATGGTTATACCAGCGTGATGATCGACGGCAGCCATCATCCGTTTGAGGAAAATGTTCATCTCACCGCCGAAGCCGTCAAGGTGGCCCATGCGGCGGGCGTGGTGGTGGAGGCGGAACTGGGCATGCTGGGGGGGATTGAGGAGGATGTGGTGGGCCTGGATGCGGCCGAGTATGAAAAAAATGTTGAAAAATTTCTTACCGATCCCCGGCAGGCGGCGGAATTCTGCAAACGGACCGGGCTGGATTCCCTCGCTGTCGCCATCGGCACCAGCCACGGCGCCTATAAATTCAAGCATGAAGCCAAACTCGCCTTCGGTCGCATTGAGGAAATCATGAAAACCTGCCCGGGCGTACCGCTGGTCATGCACGGCAGCAGCAGCGTGCCACAGGAATTCATTGATCTGGTGAACAAGTATGGTGGCGCCATGCCCAATGCCAAGGGCGTGCCGGAAGATCAGATTTCCATGGCGGTTCGTAAATACGGTGTGTGCAAAGTCAACATCGATACCGATCTGCGTCTGGCCATGACCGCCAAGATTCGTGAAGTCTTCGCCACCAAACCGGCCGAATTCGATCCGCGTAATTATCTGGGCCCGGCCCGTGAAGCGATCATCGGTATGGTGCGGCGCAAACTGCACGTTCTCAACAGCGCCGGCAAAGCGGAAACAGTCATCGCCCACTGGAAAAAACTCGGTTCGCCCCTGCCGACTTATTACACTCGTAAAAAGGCGGGCTGAGCGATACGGAGCCGCGTCATCATGGCAATGGATTTATCAGATGCACGCGGAGACCGAGACTGATAGCGCACGACCGACAGTTCGGCCTGTAAATACGAATCATCAAAAACACCCATCCCGGGTACTACCGAGATGGGTGTTTCTTGTTTCGATTGCGGCCGAGTCGGGGTTCAGATACCCCGCATACGCCCCAGGGATAAGAAATCGATCAGCAACCGGCCGAATTCCCCGCGGCAAAGGACGATATCGCCAATCGATCAAGTTTACGAAACACCGCCACCGTGGAAAGCTGAATAACAAGCGGTCGGCGGGCACAGACGGATTATGGGCGCTGTGCCTCAATATTAATCAGTGGGCTGCGTGGTACCGGTGCGGCGCTTACTAAAGCAGCAGGCATAGTCGGCCCTGACGCCACCATAGCCGTTGGGTGATGCATCGTCTGCGAACTGTTACCCGCGAATGCCTGTACAAGAACCAATGCAACAAGAATGCAGGATGGGAGGATCAGGAGCAACTCGCCCGCACGCACAACTCGTCCATACGCATCTGTCTGCGACATCAGGGGATGCAAACGGTGCTGGGCCTTTCGGGCCGACGGAAATGAGCGGGTCCATTCAACCTTAAATGGAAGAGTACCCATAAAAACCTCCTTCTCAAGGAGCGATACACCCTCGCTTTAGCGCGTGCGAGAAACCAATACCTCGCATCGCACAAGCCATCATTGGATGTATG
>JAJZNY010000084.1 GCA_021852245.1 Planctomycetota bacterium
GTCAGGTTATGGACGGTTACGTCCAGGGGATGCACCGGTCCGCCCACCTCGGATTTGCCACCGACTTTGCCCAGCATCGTGAATACACCCCGGGAGATGACCTCAAGCGCATCGATTGGCGGGTGTATGCGAAAGTTGATCGATTTTATATCCGCCAGTATGAGGTGAGCACCAATTTGCGAGCGCACCTGCTCGTCGATACGAGCGGTTCCATGGCGTACCGCGGAGCCGACGACGCCATGAGCAAATATCGCTACGCTCAGTTTACGGCCGCGTGCCTCGCCTACCTTCTGCTGCACCAGCAGGATGCCTGCGGCTTGATTACACTGGATGAAAAAATACAGGACTTTATTCCGGCGAGGTCCACTGCATCGCATCTGATTACCCTGACCCGCGCGCTGGAGGCGCGATCGTGCGGGGTCGAAGGGAATCTGAGCCGGACACTCCACGAAGTCGCAGACCGACTCAAGCAGCGAAGCATGGTCATTCTACTGAGCGATCTGCTCGAACCGGCCGACGCAGTGATCAGTGCCCTGCACCACCTTCGGCACCGCCGTCACGAGGTGTTGGTGCTTCAGATATTGGCACACGACGAGATTGTATTTCCCTTCCGAAAATGGACGCTTTTCAAGAGTATGGAGGCATCCGATCATTCTCTGCGGCTTGATCCGGCGGTGGTGCGCCGCCGTTATCTTGATGCCATGGCCGAGCATCGACGAGCGATTGAAACCACCTGCAGTGACCTGCGCATCAGCTATCGGCTCATGGACACCCGTTACAGTGTAGATCGGGCATTAACCGCATATCTGTCCACCCGACTCAGGGAGCGCGGCATTTGAGTTTTATGATGCCCATCATGCTCCTTGGGACGGCCCTGGCGGCGATACCGCTTATTATTCATCTGCTGCATCGCCGTAAAACCACCCCCATCGAATGGTCGGCCATGCTTTTTCTGCAGCCGAGCGAAACGACACAGAAGCAAAAGCGTATTCCCGAGCACTGGCTGCTGCTGATTTTGCGGATGCTGCTGCTTGCATGCATTGCATTTTTATTATCTATGCCGGTGCTATCCGACGGGGGACTTTCCGTCATTGGCCGCAGTACGCCTGCGGATGTTGTGGTCGTCATGGACCATTCGATATCGACGGGATTCATCAGCGGCCGCCGAACGGTTTTCAATCATGGCATTCTGCTTCTCCGGAGCCTCATTCATCATCTGAGCCCGGATGACAGCCTGAATATTGTAGTGGCCGGACACCGTAACTACAGCCTGAGTCGGCATGGGATATTGATAGCGGACCGGACGCGGATTGAGCGGAGATTTATTCTTCCTCTGGAACAGCTGCCTGCCGGTCTATCGGGCAGTTCGATACCCTCTGCGATACGCTACGCGCAGGCGATTGCGCAAAGAGGCAACAACCTGAAGAAGGTGATATTCGTCATCTCGAATGATCGGGTGGTATCGTGGAAGATCGGCAGGACGGGTTTGTGGGCCAGTACCCGCACAGCATCTGCCGGCCGCCCCGTCCCGGTTTACAATATTAAGATCCCGGCTCTCGTGACCGAATCCGACGTTTCCATCGGCCCGCTTCATATCGAACCACGCATTCCGGGCGCCGGACACCCCGCGCATATTATTTTCACGGTGGAGAATTCGGGCCCGCTGACAGTAAGCGGCGTCAGATTACGTCTGCTTGTTAACGGCCAGCCGGTCGCTGTGACGCAGATACGTGAACTGGCGGCCGGTAAAACCCGCACCTGTCGCTTTAAGTATCGCTTTCATACGGCGGGGTCGCATTGGCTGGAGGTCCGTACCCATCTTCAGGATGCGCTGGCAGCGGATAATCGATCTCTGGCGGCGGTAAAAATCTGGAACCATCTTTCGGTACTGATTATCGATCACCAGGTGGGCTCAATCGGTCATTACCGAAACAGCCGATTCATAGCGGCGGCGCTTGATCCGTTTCCGCAGGAACGGGGCGGTCCGGCGCTGGCCACACCTGAGGTGGTAAGCATCAGCCGGGCGGCGCAGATGCATCTGCGGAAATTCGATGCCGTTATCCTGAACGATCCAACGACCGTACCCGGCGAACTGCTCACCCGGCTGAACTTATTCGCACGGGCCGGCCGGGGGGTGTGGATTATTGCCGGCCACCACACCAATGACCATTTTTTGAATACCGAACTGCAGTCACATGGACTGTCCGTCGGAACCTTCGGACAACTTAAAAAGTCACGGCGACCGCCATTTATCGTCATCAGGGATCGGCGGAGCGAGATCGTCAAACCGCTTCTGCAGGCCGGGCACAATCAGATTGTTGGCGTCACCTTACACGGGTGGTGGGCGCTTAAGCCAGAAATAAATAATACACGGGTGATCGCGGCGACCGGTGATGGAGACCCGCTCATGGTGGAGAGGGATTTGGGTTCGTCCGGCGGGCGGCTTCTGGTCTGGACCACCGGTGTGGGCGGACAATTGAATGATTGGCCAACGGTAGCGGCAAGTTTCGTCCCGCTGGTGAACCAGAGTGTTGTGCATCTGGCACTGGCGGGCCGGGAGCTTTCCACCCGACGCGAACTGAACCCCGGCGGCATGCTGGTGTGGACGGGCCCAAGCCAGCCCCCGGTCACCTCGGCTCAACTTACGTTGCCCGATAAGCGCATTATCCCGCTGCATCCGAGACTGGAGCCGGGCGATCAATATTTAATCACATCCAGCCATACAGCCCAACCCGGGCTTTACCGGCTGACGCTCAAACCGGGTGGCAGAAGAAGCCCGATTTACTATTGTGTCGCGATTGATCCCCGGCAGCTTGCACCGGCGGAATTGACTCCCGCAGATATACACTGGATGAAAAATCAAAGGTTTATTGCCGGTTCAATTACGCCGAATCAAGCCGCCACGATTCTGGGAACTGCAGTCGGGGGCCTGTCGGTCTGGCCGCTCATTGCCATTCTGGTGCTCGTGGTGATGGTCGTTGAAGGATGGTTGTGCCGGCGGCTTGGACGACTGCAGTCGGACGACCCGCCCACGGAAAGCCACAGCGACATGACGGCGGCGGCCTACCCCACGGGTGCACCATGGTAGACCACCATCCGCCAAGTGCCGGCATTTATCCAACTGCGCATCCAGTGATGAATATCTGGCTGATGCTGATACTGGTATGCGCCGCCGGCGGGGCGCTGGTTTACTGGTACATGGGGCAGAAGCGACTTCTCTCTCCGCGAACCCTTGTGCTGGTAACCGCGATCCGACTTGCGATGATCCTATTAATTTTTCTATGCCTTTTGCGGCCGAGCGTATCGTGGCTTCGGGTGCGGCGTGTCCCCGGTTCTCTCTGGTTGGTGGTTGATCACAGTCAATCCATGTCGATTAAAGACGGCCCGCACTCTCCGGTGACCGAGCTTCGATGGGCCTGCGCGCTGGGATATCTGAAGCCGACCATCTACAACGACGCGGCAGATCGCGCATCCGAATGGTCCGACGTATTGGCACAACGGCTCGGCACCATCAGAAGAGAGTTGGACGCCGGGGCTGGGGATAGCCGATCGGGCGAAAGGCGTATCCGCCGGCAGCTTCAGTGGTGGAACAAGTATGCCACACGCCTGATCGGCCATCTCTCCACCCTGCACGGCGCAGATTCCATAGAGGCTACATTCAAATCGGTGCAAAAGATTGTCCGTCACCTGGGCGGGCAACTGCATGGCTCCGCTGTCCATGGTACTGCTTTTGCCGATCTAAGTTCCGCCGCTTCGGCGCTGAATCGAGCAGCCAAGAATCTCGCGAGCCTGGCTGAAGCGCGCGATAAAGCATTTCTCGCATCCCAAGGCCATCAACCTGCCGTCATCCTGGCGTTGAATCGGGTCGGCGGCATGAGCCGGACCAAACTTGCCATCGCGGCACTGTTATCACATCGCCTGCAGGACGGCCGAAGCTTTGGAGGGATAACAGCCGGGGAGCGTGTGCATGTCGTGAGTTTCGCCGCCAATGCATATAACGCCGGGCAGGCATCACCGTTGAACCTGCGGAATGTGCTTCGCCACGCCATGAATCCGACCGGCAAGGCGACCAATATCACGGCCGGATTGATGGCGGCGGCCCACCAGATGAATTCGCCGACGTCGTCGAAGGTGTTGGTGGTTTCGGACGGCCGTCAGAATATGGGACCCGATCCCGGGCCCATCGCGCGATTGATGCTGGCCCGCGGAACACCCACCTACGCACTCTGCGTCGGGGCCGGCTTCAACTCGCCGCGTGTAAGGATTCAGGCTCTCAACGCTCCTACCTGGATTTTCAAACATCAGAAGATGCACGCCGTTGCGCTGGTCTCCATCCGGGATATGGCCGATCATCCGGTAAAAATCTATCTATATCGAAACGGTAAGCGTATCGACAGCCGGA
>JAJZNY010000006.1 GCA_021852245.1 Planctomycetota bacterium
GGACGATTGCGTAGATAATAGCTGATCCGATATACGGCTGGACCGGGTATGTCCTGCATGTCTGGTCGAACTCCGGGCGGCGCGATTTCTCTTATGGTGAGGGGGCAGCTTGCCTTCCTTCTTTTGATTAATTTACGAAGATTGTTGTCTTAGGTCAAGGAATTGTCGATTATGAGTCGGCATCCGCCCGGAATCATGGAGTCGTAGATTAATCCGCCATGCATCTGGAGCCGCATGTGCGTTCCGGTTACCGACGCAAGCGCAGTCCCAAGGCGGGTTAGGAGGCCGGAGAGATCAATCTAATCGATCATGCGGCTCTCGCCGCATTCCCCTTCTCGTCCCTGGCACTCAATTGCCCCCCGGGCGCTACGCCCTTATCATCTCAATCAGGTAAATGTATGCAGTTATCCAAACGTACCCAGTATGCGATTCGTGCCATGATATGCCTATGCGATGCATATCCTCGCGGATTTATGCAGACTCGCGAGCTGGCAAGTCGTGAAAAAATACCGACAAAATTTCTGGAATCGATTCTTGCAGCTCTTTGCCGCGGCAAGTTCCTCATCAGTAAGATTGGTGCAAGTGGGGGCTATCGGTTGGCGCGTCGCCCCGAAGAAATTTATTTGAGTGAATTGATTGCACGTCTCGAAGGAAAAAAACTTGCGTCGGATGGAACGATCGCATCGGAAGATATGCGGTCAGGCGAGTTGGCGGTCCATTTGCTTCAACACGATCTCACCGCTGCGTTTGAAGGCGTATTACGCCAAACAACGCTTGCAATGCTTAACGATCGCGTTCATCAGCATTCTCGTGGAGGTCAGATGTTTTATATATGAGTGATTCTACCAATAAAAAGATGGAAAGCGAACCAGTCCCGGCTCGAAAGGGAACCGTGGTGTCGCACCTGCGATCCGTTTTTATCAGCGGACTCATCACCCTGGTTCCACTGATCGTCACGATCTGGGTAATAGAACTCGTCTATCATTTCGTTACATTCATCTCATACCCCGCGGCGCAGTGGATTGTCGGGTCCAAACTTTTCGAGCATCTCCTCCATGCCCCGGCCCATAGCGTTGAATATTTGGCCCCGGTTATCGCCATCATCCTCTCCATCGCGGCGATCTACGGGCTCGGCATTCTCGGCTCGTTTGTGCTCGGAAGGCAGATACTCAATGCGATTGATCGGTTCATAGAGAACCTTCCGCTACTCAAAGGAATATACAGTACCACCAAACAGGTCATCGGCGTGTTCAGGCGCGGTGGTGGGGGGGGCGGGTTTCAGCGCGTCGTATTAGCTGAATTCCCCGGTCCGGGCTTATGGACGATTGCGTTTGTCACCAATGAGATACAGGATTCGACCTGTGGAACTCATTACGTTACCTTATTTATCCCGATGACCCCAAATCCCACCAGCGGCTTTTTTCAGATGGCGCGGGCGGACGCCGTGCGAAACACCGACTGGACGGTTGATCAGGGAATTAAGATCGTACTCAGCGGTGGCCTCCTAGCACCAAATACGCTGGATTTCGGGGCAAAATCCGAGGCACGTAATGCCGTGGCCTGAGCCGGCAATCGCTGCATGTCGTCCGCCTGTTCCTTCAGGAGGCCTTGTTATCCGACTAATAGTTTTGGTGCGTTGCGTCCTCTGAGTCGCAACAACTCACGGGCACGGACGTTTGTCCGGTATCGAATGGTTCACACTGGAGAATGACATGACAACCAATCCGGTCTCGGCGACACCCTCCGCAAAGGCAGAGATGCCTCCGGTTGAGCAGCTTAAGCTGGTGCGTGAGGCGATGCTGACCGAAATCCGTAAGGTGATTGTCGGGCAGTCCGACGTCATGGAATTGCTTATGTTGGCGCTGTTTTCACGAGGGCACTGCCTTCTTGTCGGCGTGCCGGGCTTGGCCAAAACGCTGATGATCAGTACGCTGGCCAAAGTCCTTAATCTCAATTTTAATCGCATTCAATTTACACCGGATCTGATGCCGTCCGATATTACCGGTACGGACATCATTCAGGAAGACCCGCAGTCGGGCAAACGAATCTTCAATTTCATTCGTGGACCGGTGTTTACCAATATGCTCCTGGCTGATGAAATCAATCGCACTCCCCCGAAAACGCAGGCGGCACTTCTTCAGGCGATGCAGGAATATCAGGTCACGGCCGGGGGGCAGACCTACCCGCTGGATCCTCCATTTTTTGTGCTCGCCACGCAGAATCCCGTAGAGCAGGAGGGCACCTACCCGCTCCCGGAAGCGCAGCTGGATCGCTTCATGTTTATGGTAAAAGTTGGATATCCGCAGAAGGAAGATGAGCGTCGAATTGTTAAAGCGACCACAATTGAGGCCGGTGCGGAACCGCAGGCGATTTTATCGGCGGCCGATATCCTGGCCATTCAGAAAATGGTGCGCCGCCTGCCGGTCAGTGATCATGTCATTGATTATGCAGTCTCGCTCGTGCGCGCAACACGTCCGGGTGAAAAAGATTCCCCCGACTTCATCAATAATTATCTGACCTGGGGTGCCGGCCCGCGCGCCGCTCAAAACCTGGTGTTGGGCGCCAAAGCCCGTGCATTATTGCGCGGGCGGCTCAATGTGAGCTGTGACGACATTCGCCAAATGGCCAAACCGGTGTTGCGTCATCGCATTATCACGAACTTCAATGCCGACGCCGAGGGGATCGACGCAGACACGGTGGTGGATAAGCTCATGACCTCGGTAAAGGAACCGGATGCCGATGCTTATAAGCCTGCAGATTCGCATTAATGTCTGCACCTTTGAACCACGACACTCGTCCGCTTCGCGCGGCTGCCGGTTGGCTTTCTGCCGCATCCCACCGATCATGAGGAATATTGAAGTTTCTCCGTAAATGTGCCGATGCCAATCCTTGGATATTTATCGGCTTCGCCGGTTTATCCGGGGTGTGGACAACCCGGCTGTCGGCGGTCTTTGAGGTGGCACGCATATGACGATGGTGGTGGCAAAAAAAAGGAAGATCACACCGGAACGCAAATACTTTACACTCTCTGAGGCCCGTCGGGCGCTGGTGTTGGTTGAGAAAATCGCCACCGATATACAGCGCATTGAAGCCGTCCGCCGATCCATCATTCACGACATTGATGCCGCGCAGCGCCAGGATGTGCCCGCCGAGGAAGTTGCCGCCATGGAACTGGAATTTGACTCCATGACCGAGAAACTCTCCGCTCTGGTCGATGAACTTGCCGCCATTGGAGTAGAACTCAAAGATCCCGCCCGTGGACTTGTCGATTTTCCCGCGATGTTTGAAAACCGGGAAATTCTTCTCTGCTGGCAGCTTGGGGAACCCTCAATCGGCTATTGGCACGAAACCAGCGGAGGGTTTGCTGGCAGACGCCTTGTAGCTGATCTTGAGCGGCCTCGCCTCACGCGCTGAAACATCACTGCGTCAAAGTCAAACTCTTCTTCACCGTAGATACTGCTAATGATATCTATACCCTCCCCTGTGTTTTGCACCTCCAGGTCCGAGTGATGATCCGCTGGTTCTCTGCGCCGAACGTGCACAGATATCCATCCGGCGATCCGTCTGACCTGCAGGGGTGACAACCGACTGGTAGGTGCGAATTGACAGGCAGATTAACCGTGTCTACTATCCCTTGCGTGTTGCGAAGTTTGAACACGCGTGGCGGTACCTTAGTTGAGGAGATCCATAAATGGCTGGTGAAAATGTGAAGCAGTTTACCGATGGTAACTTTGAACAGGAGGTCCTTGGCAGTAACGAACCCGTTCTGGTCGATTTCTGGGCCGAGTGGTGCGGCCCGTGCAGAATGCTGGCGCCAACGATCGACGATTTGGCGACGGAGTATAAAGGTCGTATGAAGGTTGGGAAGGTGGATACCGATGCTAATCGGAATACCGCCATGAAATTCCAAATCAGTGCAATACCCACCATCATGCTCTTCAAGAATGGAGAAGTGGTCAAAAAATTTGTCGGCCTCACACCGAAGAAGGATTTTAAGTCGGCAATTGATGCTGTACTGGCTTAGTTCGCCCAGCCTATTCACAAAAAATGAATTGGGCCTCCCACTGGAATTTCCCGATGGGAGGCCCAATCTTTTATATCGACCACGATCGTGCCGAGCGGCCGCGAGCTAATGAGTGGCCGCGTAGCACAGCACATTACGCGTGAGATTAATAGCCGATTTGGGAGCGTATCCAAGAATACCCCATGTATTAGTCCCAAGTAACCCCGATGTAATGTCGTCTTGAGAAAATATCACCACCCAGCGTCCATTCTTCTTGACGCCGAGCAGTTGAGGCGTACTCTTGAATCCCATTTTTCTGGTGTAATACATGCGGTACGTGGCGTGCTCCGCATCGATACCGCCCGGAAACTTGCCCTGATAAATGCTGCATTGACTC
>JAJZNY010000390.1 GCA_021852245.1 Planctomycetota bacterium
CGGGCGAATGGGGAGGCCGAACCGGAAATTCGAATAGATGCCCGATCATTCAAGATGAGCAAATCGCGCGGAAATGTCGTTAACCCGGATGACGTGATCCGTGATTACGGCGCAGATAGCCTGCGATTATTTGAAATGTTCATGGGCCCGCTGGAGCAGGTAAAGCCCTGGAGCATGGCCGGGGTGGAGGGCGTTTACCGATTTCTCGGGCGGGTATGGCGACATCTCGCTGGAGCCCCCGATTTTCCCTCACGCATCGTGGAAGATCGCGGCGGCCGATATTACCTCCGCGGCCAGCCGCTCAACGACGAACAGAACCGCACGGCCGTGGCGGAGAGGGAATCACTGCTCCGTCCGCTTCATCGCACCATCCGTAAAGTCACGCAGGATATTGAACGCCTGTCATTCAATACCGCCATCAGCGCCATGATGGAATTTAATAATCTTCTCGGCAAACCGGAGACGCTCGATCGCGATCAGATGCTGATATTTGTGCGTCTGCTTGAGCCTTTCGCCCCGCATATGGCGGAGGAACTGCATCAGATTCTTACCGGTTCGGATCACAGTATCACCCAGTTGCCCTGGCCGGAATATGATGAATCGCTCTGTGCCGACGATACGGTCGATCTGCCGGTTCAGATCAACGGCAAACTGGCGGGGCGCGTTATGATTGACGCAGGGTGGGCGGACGACGAGGTGCTGGCTCGGGTGCTCGCGGATGAGCGGATTCAATCGCGTCTGGCGGGGCGGCTGATGAAAAAGCACATATATGTCAAAGGTCGGATGCTCAATCTTGTCGTCCAGGGATGACGGCACGCGGCAGTTGGCGGGCCGGAGGCCATCGTAATGGAAAAATATTATACCAGCGTCATCAGCGGCGAGGCGGTCGGATGCGTTCCGGCTGTGGCCCGTGGCGCCCTGCTGGCCGCCTCTCTGGGCTATGGCCTCGCCATGGCGGTGCGAAACCAGGTGTACAACCGGGGCTTGCTCAAAATTCATCGGCTTGGGGTGCCCGTGATTTCAGTCGGAAATCTCACCACCGGCGGCACCGGCAAAACGCCGGTGGTCATCATGATCGCCCGCCAGCTTCAATCCATGGGGGCCCGACCCGCAGTCCTGACTCGCGGCTACAAGGCCCTTCCCGGCGGGGAATCCGACGAAGTGCTGGTGCTTCGCCATGAATGTCCCGATGTCCCGGTCGTCGTGGATGCCGACCGGGTGCGCGGCGGAGAGACGGCTATCGAGCGGCATGGTGCCGATGTGCTCGTCATGGATGATGGATTTCAGCATCGGCGCCTTTCGCGCACGATGAATCTTGCGGTGGTGGATGCCACCCGGCCGTTCGGCATTCCCGGACTGCTTCCGCGCGGTACATGGCGCGAACCCCCCGAAAGTCTGGCGCGGGCAACTCATGTCATGTTGACCCGCTGCGAACAGATACCCCAGGATCTCGCCGATATTGCGGCCCAGTTGCTGTCTCAATATGTCGGCCCACGCTATATTCTCCAACAGAGGCTGCGCGTCACGGGTGTCTTTGATGCTCACGGTGCGCGGTGGGACCTCTGCGGTCGCCGGGTGCTGGCGTTTGCAGGAATCGGAAACCCAGAAAATTTTCTCAGCACCCTCGAGCTTGCGGGCGCCAGACCCGTCGCCGGGTGCTGGTTTGGCGATCATCACCCGTACGATTTCAAGCGCGATTTTGCCGCCTTGGAAGATACCACCCGCCGGCGCGGGATCGATATCTGGGTGACGACACTCAAGGATTTCGTCAAATTAAAGGGATATCAGGCCCCGGTGCCGCTGGTTTATTTGGGGATCGAAAGTTATGTTGCCGGTGCCCAGACGCAGGTGTGGCGTGACATGCTGCGTTCCGCCGCAGGTTTAATGGCGGAAACTGCACGACGGCAGGAACCGGTATCGGGAGCCAAAACGGATGCTTAATTCTCTTCTCGCCGCCGAACTCCTTCGGGAAGTCGAGCAATTTGGATCACCGGAAATATTGGTGGTCGGCGACCTCATCTTGGATAAATACATCTTCGGTGATGCCGAACGCCTCTCGCCCGAGGCCCCGGTGGCCGTGGTTCGGCGTCGTGATGAAAAAACGCAGGTGGGGGGTGCGGCCAACGTGGCCGTGTTTCTCGCGGCTCTTGGCGCCCGGCCGATTCTTGCCGGAATCTGCGGGCAGGATGACCAGCATCGCCAGTTGTGTGAACTCTGCCGAAGTGCTGGCGTAGACACCAGCGCGATTATCCCGCTGCCCGACCGTCCCACCTCCTGCAAGACGCGCATCATCGGTCTCGCCCAGCATCGCCACCAGCAGCAGATGCTTCGGCTTGATGATGAAGTGACCGACCCGGTCAGCGATGCGACGGTCCGCCAGTTCCAAACCGTGCTTTCTCCGCTCATCGCCCGCACCGCACTGGTCTGTATTGAAGATTACAACAAGGGGCTGCTGGATCATCGGCTCTGTCAATTCATCATTGCCGAAGCCCGCCGCATGGGCAGACCGGTGCTTGTTGATCCCGCGTTAATAAAAGATTATTCCAGATACGCCGGTGCCCATGCCGTCACCCCCAATCGGACGGAAGCCGAACTCTCCGGCGGCATCAAGATGGATTCCATTGAAGAGGAAGCTCCGAAACTGGCGACAAAATTGATCGAGATGCATCAATTCGACCGCTGCATTCTCACCTTGGACCGGCATGGCATGTATATGCAGGCGAAAAATAATCGCGGTTCCTACCACCCCACGCGCCCACGTCAGGTTTACGATGTCACCGGCGCCGGTGATATGGTGCTGGCCATGCTGGCCATGGCCGTCGCCAACGGTGTTTCATGGGAACATGCCGTCGATCTGGGCAACGTGGCGGGGGGGCTGGAAGTTGAACGCTTCGGCTGCGTCCCCATCAGCCGGGAGGAAATCGGTACGGAACTCCGGATGATGATGGGGCCGGACCACATGAAAAATCTCCCGCTGGAAAAACTGCTCGCCGTATTAGCCGCCGAGCGCCGCAATGGAAAAAAGATCGTCTTTACCAACGGCGTATTCGATATTCTCCACGCGGGGCATGTCAGCTATTTGAACTTTGCCCGTCGGCAGGGGGATATCCTTCTGGTGGGTGTTAACAGCGACGCCTCCGTGCGCGGGCTCAAAGGACCCAATCGGCCCATCAACGCGTTGGATGATCGGATGGCCGTACTTGCAGGCCTTGAGGCGGTAAGCTACGTAGTAAGCTTCAGTGATCCGACGCCCGAGTCGCTGATTCAGGCCGTGACGCCGGATATTCTCGTCAAGGGTGCCGACTATGCCGACAAGCCCGTGGTGGGGCGGCAATGGGTTGAAATGCACGGTGGCCGGGTGGTACTTGCACCGTTTCTGGCCGGAAGAAGCAGTTCGGCTACCATAGAGCGGGCCGCTGCGTCAGCCGAATCATGATTTTGAGGATTTTGCCATGGCGGATAAGGCCGTTTTTCTCGATCGCGATAACACCATCATCGCCAATGATGGGTACCTCGGTGACCCCACCAAAGTGCGTCTGCTTCCCGGAGCGGCGGCTGCCATTGCATCCATGCGGCGGTTGGGATATCGCATCATCGTGGTCAGTAATCAGAGCGGTGTCGCCAAAGGGCTATTTGATGAAGCCGCTGTCGAGGCGGTTAACCAGGAAATGATCCGTCAACTCCGCGAACAGGCGGGAGCGCACGTTGATGCCAGCTACTACTGCCCCTACCATCCCGACGCGGTGGTTCCCGAATATAAAGTCGATCATCAATGGCGCAAACCGAAACCCGGCATGCTTAAGGCTGCGGCGGCGGATTTTGACCTAGATTTAACACGTTGCTGGATGGTCGGTGACATGCAGCGGGATATTGCCGCCGGATCGGCTGTGAACTGCCGTACCATTCTGATCGGTGATCCGGATCATCCACCCCAACCGGCTCCGGATGAAACAATGGTCACGCCGCACTTTATCGTGCGT
Source organism: Planctomycetota bacterium (assembly GCA_021852245.1). The sequence continues at coordinate 3,981 of JAJZNY010000390.1, forward strand.
TCGCTGGCTGATGCGGCACGTATCATTGTCCGCGAGCAGAATAACCTCCAAACGCATGCCGCCGCACTTCCTGCGGTCGAAACCGGCTCTGTCTTGACGAATTCGCCGACTCCGGACCCTGCGGCCGCAGAAACTCCCATTGGTGCAATGTCCGCTCAGACGGTTGACGCCATGGCCGATGCCTTGGCCGAGCGTCTGCGAAAGCAGATCAGCGAAGCGATCATTGCGCCGGATCTGAAGTCTTCGGTCGATACCCTTGCGCAGCAGATGCAAAATGCACATCGGCAGCATCAGATGCCGGAGTTTTCCATGTCGCTGATGTTGGCGGTGTTACTTCAGGGAATCGTATTTCTGCTTCTTGGGCTCGCCATTTGGGATGCGATTTCTTATTTCAATATTGTCGCCAC
>JAJZNY010000159.1 GCA_021852245.1 Planctomycetota bacterium
AGCATCATGTAGCCCGCGCTAGCTGCACCGGACCGATTACCAAGTTTTCCGGCTGCCAGATAATATTGAAACGCCCGGTTGAGATTTTTCTTTACCCCGCTGCCAGCGGCATAAAGGCTGCCGAGGACGGCGTCTGACAATGCGTCCCTGCGCTGGGCACCGATCTCCGCGAACTGCCACGCCTCTGCATAATTGGGGTGTGGTGCATGCGCAAAGGCACTCGCCGCGAAGCCATCGGCTTTCACCCAGCCCGCCTTGGCAGCATCCACTATTGCACGACGAGCCTCCTGCCGATAAGGAGTTGGCATATTTGCGGAAATGGATATTTTGTAGAGCGGCTTAAGCGCCCGGAAGTATCGGGCGGTTGCTGCGCCACGAAGCAACTTCAATCCACGCACGATATCCGCCGGTGTTGCATGTCCGGTAAGCAACCTTAACCCGAGAGTGTACTCCGCCGGAGGCCAGCCCAATGCGGCGGCCCGGTACAAATATTTTTGCGAAAGATGGTGATTGCCAGGAGTCTTGGAGTAGATTGTGTATAGCGCCGCCGCAGCGCGGCGGCACTTTTTTTCAGCCGAATCGTTCAACCAGCGGAGCGCCCATCGCCCGTAGGGTTTGTTCCGCCTTGCATGGGCCCAGTAGTACCGGCCCAGCCAGTATTCCGCCACCGGATCTTGTTTCTCCGCCGCGAAAATGAGTCTGTGTAGCGCTGTCGCCGCGAGCGAGGTTCCGACCATGCCAGCGTGTACATAGAGCCGCTTGGCATGGTATGGGTCTGGCAGATGCTTAATCTGAAATTTACCTGCGGCCTTGGCAGGCGCAGTGGCAACCGCGATGCTTGCACGCAATGCCGTTGCTACGATCAGGCCCAAGGCGACTACGCACAATCCCCGCCATGGCTGGCGTTGAGCATGCATCAATTCGCCCGCCGCGCAAGCCTTGATTGTGTCGGCACCATTCATCGCACGGCTCCCTGAAGGACATGGGCATAACGCCTGACACGCTTTCCGGATGATTCGCCGAAGGGGGTGTGTACAAAATCCATTTTCCCTTTCTTTAGCGGGGTAAAGGTAAATCGGATGGCAGGGGTTTTGAAGCTCAGGTTGAATGTTTTATGCACTACCGCTTTGCCATAGGTGGCAGTGAGCAAGAATTTCGCTCGGGTATTAAACTTGCTCGCCACACCGGGGTGCAGAAGGAGCACCACCCAGATATGCACGGCAGGCCGCAAATCGGCCTCCTGCACCTGCAGCAGCATGGCGTTGGGTGATGATTTTGCCACGCCCGGGCCGTTATTCACCAGCACCCGCCAGAGCCGCACGTCGCGTTGGTGAGGAAATGGTATGGCCCCATGCCGAATCATTGTCCTAATTGAGGTTATCTGCCCCAAGGAGCGCAAACTAAATCTGGGATCATTTTTTGGAACCACGCTCCGGCCGTGCCTGGCCGTGTTTACCCCCTTCGCCCAGAAGGTCCGGCAGGCGACAATAAACGGGACGCCGGCATCAAATCGACCGTTGGGAAGGTGTTCCCGCTCGACAACCACGTCCAACGCCCGGTAGGTTGACGCCCCCTGATGCTGTTCAAGGTAATTAATCTGCGCCTGCTGCTTCTGAATCGTCGCCTTGAGTTTCTGGATTTCAGCCTTCAGCTTCGCAATTTCCGCCTTAAGCCTGTCAATCAACTCCCGGTCATCGCGTAATTGCCTGCGGAGGGCGTGATTTTCATCATTCAATTTCTTGTTTTGCGCTTCAAGATGATTGATCTCACTGCGCAGCCGAATCATTTGTTTCTGCGCATTGCTGAGCTCGATCCGAAGTTTGTGCAGCAGCTTCTTTAGCTTTTCAAGAAGGCGTGGGTCAACGGCATCCTTTACGGCCTGATTGATCTGATGTTCCAGCCGCTTGGTTTGGTCAGCCGCGTGGTTGATCGCCTTCTGCAATGACTTCATGTGTGGTGGCGGCGGATTCGGCCCCGTGTAATACGGCGCCAGCAGCAGCACCAGCAGGATAAACGCTCCCATGGCGCCGGTGATGACATCCAGAAACGCAATATTGAAGATGTTGATTTCACGGTCACGCCGCCGCATTGGGTTTCTCTCCGCTCTTCTCCGGCACATAAAGCCGGTTGATCAGATTGCGAAGACAATATTCGCCGGCCCGCGACACCGCGCCCTCTTCTCGCGCCTGAATGATATTCTGCAGCAGCACGATGATGGCGCTTTCCACCAGCGCGATCAGCGTCGTATTAAACGCAATGGCCAGCGAGGTGGTCACATTCGTCAGACTCAATTGCCCTGGTTTTACCCCCGCCAGGGCGTACCCCAGGTGCGTTACCGTCCCCACAAACCCCATCGTCGGGATGACCCATGCCAAATACCGAATCATCGCATAACGCAGATCGACTTTGGTTCCCAGCAGTTCCAGATTGGTTGAAAGCACGCTTACCGCCTGATCCACTGATCGCGTCGATTGCAACTGCAGAACGGCGGTGTCGATCATGTAAGGCAAAAATCCGCTCTCCCCCTCGTGATACTGAATCGTCCGCCGACGAATTGCGCCCAGATCATCAATCGTCAGCACGCTCGCCTCATCTTCCGGCAGAAAGTGCGCTTGATTAAGTTCGTTCTCCAATCGGGCAGATCGGTACCGAACGTACAACTCCCCCAGCCCGAGGAAAAACAGCAGATGCAGCAGGTTCTGAATGGTAAACGGATAAGGGAAGGGGGATTTGGTGGTGTGTTCAAGAATCAGCGTGGCAAAATAACTGTTTTCAGGCAGAACGAAACTCAGAATCGCGATAAAAGTCAACGCCGCGAGAATCGAGAGAATCGCGGTTGGTCCCCGTGCCGGAATGGCGCTTCCGGGTGTTTTCCCTGCCGATCGTCCCAGCAGGGACGACACAAACTTGCCCATTCCACTCGATGATGTCGGCATGACTTGATCCGCCCCTCACGATAATTTCAATTGCCACCACACTCCGCGTAATGTAAGTCTAATCACGCCATTCAGATTATTCAACGTTACAAAGCGTCCTCCCCGTGACGAGTGCAGCCGCCTCCAAGGGTGCCGACCGCTGGCAGGTGGGCAGACCGTCAGGGAAACCCTTCGGATGGGTGTAAACACCTCCATGCAAGGAAGGTATAATCGTGGCACGTGCGGGGCTATGACTGTGCTCGCGATGCGGCGTACGGTGGTCGCTGGTTTGTACCCAAAATGTTGGATCACGCGGCCGCGGGGTATAGATCGAGAGGTTTGAAAGAATCATGACCCAGAAACTACTTCGGTGCATCGACGGACATGTATTTGATGGCTCGCAATCAACGCGATGCCCGATCTGCGGCGCAGATGCCGCCGCCACGCCTCCCGCGTCAACGAGTGCCCCGCAGAGAGGCACGGAATCCCATTCCGATGGATCGGCAGAGGCTTCGCGGCGTTCACCGATGGGGCTGATTCTCATCGCGTTCGCGGCAGTGGTCGTGGTTGTTATCGTGGTTTACGTCTCCCATTCCGGAAGTGGACAGCAGTCGCAAACCTCATCCGCCGGTGCTGCGATGGCGGCACACGTCAGCAAACCGCAGGTCGTGCACCCCCAGTCCCCCCAGACTCCGGCCGGTACAGCTGTAAAAACCGCCGCCGCTTTGCCTCCGGCAAACCCACCGCAGGCCGCCGTACTCCCCGCGCCGCAGACCGCTCAGGTTCCCGCAATGCAGCAGGCACCGGCATCCGTGCCGTCGGTCTCTAACCCGGTCGCCGCATCGCCGCCTGCGGCGCCGGTAAAACCCAAAATCCATCTTTCCCGCGCGGCTCGAGATTCCATGGTAAAAAAGGGTATCGCTTTCGCAACTGGTCACGGCGAGATGCCCAACGATGAGACGGCGCTTTACTGGTTCAAAAAAGCCGCCGCCGGCGGGTCACCCTGGGCTATGAATATTCTTGGATGGGTGTATGTTCAGGGAATGGGTGTCCAGCCCGACGCCGGCACGGCAAAATCCTGGTTTGAAAAAAGTATTAAAGCTGGCGACGCCTCGGCCAACTACGGATTGGGAATGCTCTATGATAATGGTCAGGCGACAGGCGTTGCGCACCCCACCCGTGCGATGGCTCTCTATCGCAAAGCGGCTGCCGCTGGTTCCGCCAATGCGATGTACGCACTCGGCAATCACTACCTGAACGGTTTTGGCGTTCCGAAAAATTACCGTAAGGCGTTCAATTGGTTTTCGAAAGGCGCCAAAGCGGGGTCCGCAACGGCAATGGCGGCCCTGGGCAGCATGTATATGAACGGCACGGGCATTGCCAAAAATATGAATGCCGTCGTGTATTGGAATCAACGTGCCATTAAAGCGGGATACACCAGCGGCCTGCCGGAGATACCCCACCATTAAT
>JAJZNY010000169.1 GCA_021852245.1 Planctomycetota bacterium
GCCATCGCTCGTATGGCAAAGGATCGGTTCAGAATATTTACCCCATCGGATTGAAAGGCAATGCCATCCTCAAATTAACAATCGCTCATTACTACCTTCCCGACGGAGAATGTGTTCAGCGCAATCCTCACGCCAAAACGTGGGGCGTGCAGCCCAATATCACCGTTCCCTTTTCGCCGGCGCAATTATTGGACCTTCAAGAGTCCTGGCTGGATGCGGATGTCATCCCCAATTCGTCCGATAAAGCCAAAGCGATAAAAGCCGATGGCGGAAAGCTCCCCCTGCCGATAAAACAGGAAGCGTTTGATACGCAGTTGGATACGGCGCTTACCATGATGCGCCTGACCTTATTGCAGAAAGCTGCAGGCAACTAACAGAGGGATTTATGCGCAGTTCAACGCGATTCTGGGTGTGCGGAATATTATCGATGGCGACGGCGGCGGCCTTTTTCGCCGCCACTCTCTACGTAAGTATTCGATATCTCGCAAAACCCCACGGGATCATGGATTGGACCGTCCAACTCACCGGGGCAACAATCGCCGCCACTATTGGGTTTTTCCTGATGTGGGGCCATTGGCAAAGCCCAGTGGGTGACGATCTTTCATCATCGGCCGGAGCGGGCAATGCCGTCGGCAAGACAAAAACCAACACCTCACCATCCAGCTGAAAGCAATGGCACCACGATAGCCCGATCGTACCGTCCCCGGATTATGACGAGCGGACTTCCTCCGCGGTTTTACCCAGCGCCGTAATCTGCACCAGTTTCGCGTTTTCCTCATCTGGTACGAGATCGGAATGGCACGCCATCGGTTTATCCTTATGCGCGAGTTTATGAATTTCTTCCTGCGTAAGCACGCCTCGCTGCTTCAGCAGTTCTAATCCGTCGGCAGAAACGCCCGTTGATTTTGAAGCGGTTTTGACCGGTACAAACGCCGCATCTTTTCCGCTGGCAAACTCCTGAATCTCCTTGCTGATCCGCATGGAGCACCAATCATGCCCGCACATCGCGCAGAAATCGGTATCAACCTCGAGATCTTCATCATGAAGTGCTCGCGCAGTATGCCCGTCAAACGCCAGTTCAAACATCTTCGGCCAATTCAACGCCGCCCGGGCCTTGGACATGTCATCATCCCATTGCCGGGCACCGGTGATGCCGCGGGCAATGTCACCCGCATGGGCGGCAATCTTATAGGCGATACATCCCGCCTTGACATCCTGTGCCTTGGGCAGACCGACATGCTCCTTGGGAGTCACATAGCAGAGCATCGCTGCTCCGGCCCGCGCCGCTTCGGTCGCGCCGATGGCGCTGGTGATATGGTCGTAACCGGGAAACACATCCGTCGTCAGCGGCCCCAGCACGTAGAACGGGGCGTCGTCACAAACCCGTTGCTCCAGCTGCATGTTCAGTGCAATCTGATCCATCGGTACGTGCCCCGGGCCTTCCACCATCACCTGTACACCCGCCTCGCGGGCCCGCTGCACCAGTTCACCCAGCGTTCGGAGTTCCGCCAGTTGGGCCGCATCGGTGGCGTCGGCGCAGCAACCGGGCCGCAGACCATCCCCCAGGGAATACGTCACATCATATTGCCGCATGATCGCGGATATTTCATCAAATAATTCGTACATCGGATTCTGTTTGTTGTGCACGATCATCCATTTGGCCAGCAGGCTCCCCCCACGGCTCACAATGCCGGTAAGGCGATTCTTTACCAATGGCAGATGTTCCTTCAATACGCCGGCATGAATGGTGAAATAATCCACGCCTTGCTGCGCCTGGCGCTCAATTTCCGCCAGAATGATGTCGTAGTTCAAGTCCTCAATCCGGCGGCCGATGATCATCGAATAAATCGGAACCGTTCCGATCGGAATTGTACTATTGTCGATGATCGCCTGTCGGCATTCCACCAAATTTCCCCCGGTGGAAAGATCCATAAGCGTATCGGCACCATATTTCTGCGCCCATTTGAGCTTCTCCACTTCTTCAGCGGTGTTGGAACTCACCGGCGATGCTCCAATGTTCGCATTGATCTTAGTACTGATCATCCGGCCGATGCCCGTCGGATCCAGACGCTTCGGGGCCGCCCGTCCGCGGAAAGTCTCAGGGTCTTTAATAATGATCCATCGCTGATCCACCGTTTGATTCACCCACAACTGTGCCGCATCACCGGTTGCCCCGGGGTGGCCGACGGCTTCGATTGGGCCGAAATCCAGCTCCATGGGAGAATTTACCGCAGCTTTACCACCGGCACCGGCGAGATGGCGGATGTTGGCGGGAATCACCAGCCGCCCGCGGGCCACCTCCTGCCGGATGTACTCGGGCGTCTGGGCCTCACGCTGTGCGACACGCACCATTTGGGGGGTAATCATGCCCGCCCGTGCAAATTCATATTGGGTAACAAGATTTTTCGTTGCATCGCTGCGAATCATTGAACGGCTCCTTTAATTGGCGGCCGACAACCGGATGCGGAAAATGCGATTTCACGATGTTGAATCGCATTCCCTACGCCGGTGCCAGCCGGGTCAGGTTCCAAGGGTGTATTCTCAGTCCCGCGACTCCGCAGGACACCCCTAGCGATTCAATCAGTATAACATCTTCAATGGCTTCCGCATGCTCGGCAGTAACGCCTGAAGTTTTTTACCGACTCTCGATTGATAATGTCTCCCCGGAGCATGCTCATAAATGGCGTGGGGTCGATTCGCATTTCAATTCCCCATCCTGTTGCGATTTACTGTTGTCCGAGCGGTCGTCTGGGGTGACGGGCGGATATTCAAATCGAATCTCAAACCATCCGCCTGCCTCCGATCGGACACTGACCATGCCGCCGATGTTTTCCACCGCCTGGCGGACAATCGAGAGCCCCAGGCCGCTGTGCCGATGCGAGTCGGCACGGGCGTGATCACCGCGCCAAAATCGTTCAAAGACCATATGGGCATCCTGCGATGGAATCTGGCTGCCGGTATTTCCGATCTCCATAACGAACGATTTTGAGTTGAAATGACCGCTGATCCTGATGGTGCCGCCGTCATTCACATACGCAACCGCATTATCAATGACATTTCGCAGCACGATGCGCAGCAACTCCTTCGGCGCCCTGATAACCGCCGGATTGGCCAGCTTGATTTGGGTGGTGATGTGACGCTGGTGAATTTCGGCCGATCGCTCGTCCAGCAGGCACTGGATCATTGTAACGTAGTCACAATCTTCAAGCGGATGAGTTCGGGCTCCGTGCGCTTCCAGCCGTGCCAGCACCAGTAGATTTTCAACCAATTGCTGCATTTGCATTTCGCTCGCCAGCACGTCCCGAAAAATGCGCCGATATTCTTCCGCCTCCCTTGGACGTGATACCGCCAATTCTGTCGCAGCCCGCATACCCGCCAGCGGCGTTCGCAATTCGTGTGCAATGTCCGCCGTCAGTGCTTTTTCGCGATTGACCGTATCCTCAACCCTCTGCAGGAGCTGATTCAATCGGTCGATAATGGGCCGGAGTTCCTTTGGGGCATCGGCAATGGCGACCCGGTCGCTCAGGTTCTTCGTACCGACGCGCGTGATGGCGTCCGCAACCTTGTCGACCGATCTGAATCCCCGCTCCAGCAGATGCCACATGACGGCTGCGGATAGCAGCGTCGCCGCAGAACACGCGACGATTAATGACCATCCAAGGCTATCGAGTGCCGCATCCAATTCGCCGGTCGACTTGGCAACCGCAATGATGTAATGCCGAAGCTTGGCCCGGTCGGGATGATGCGGCCCGTCCTCTCGGTGCTCAGCGGTGGGGCGAACATGAGTCAAATGATGGTTGGGCCCGGGATCCTGCTGACCGTGCTGATGCTGTCCATGTTGTTCGTCATCATCCGGCTTGCGGACGATCTGAAAAATATACTCGCGGGCCGCACGGTGCTTGAAAAACGTCACAAGCAGAAATGACCCACCGTGTGTGGGATGCGGGTCGAATCGCAGTTGGTGGCCGTGCAGTGCGCCGGCGACAAGCAGAGACTGACCGCGGCGTGTCCATATCTGGTAATAGCGCGGCAGTTCCAGTCCCGAGGGCCCCGCACGATGGGACGAATCTTCACCCAGATGAATCCCTTGGCGCGAATCCCAATCAATCGCATTGATCAGGAGTACGGCCCGCGACCGCATCGATAGGTCAAATCGCGACACAAATGCCCGCCGCAGACTGACATACAGCGTCACCCCGAGCCCCGCGAGAAGAACGGCAATGGCAATGGCACAGGAGAGCGTCAGCCGAATTCGCAATGAGTATTTCATTCTGGCGCCACCAGCACATAACCAAGACCTCGACGCGTATGGATCATCCGGCATCCTGCGGCCGAATCAATTTTTTTCCGAAGCAGTTTGATGAACACGTCCACCACATTGCT
>JAJZNY010000089.1 GCA_021852245.1 Planctomycetota bacterium
GATCTCCGGAAATATATAAAATGGGTGAGTTGAGCCATTGCGATACCGGTGAATTGATGTTGACAACCTGCCAGCTCAGCGGTGCTTCGGTATGTTGGGCTACATAAGACGTCATATTGGCCACGTCACGGGGGTAGATATTCCATCGTCCATAGTAATTCTTCCCATATTCGAGTTTGCTCATGAAAATGGGATTCAAACCGCGATCAAGAATGAGCAGTGCATATGCCGTGCCGATTACATTGCTGCCGTACCCGCTCTCGGATGGGAAATTACACTTCCAGGAGCCGCTGGGCGAAGGGTGAAAACTCACCGTTAGCGTGTGTGCAAACGCATCGTACCAATTCTGTCCCCCAAACTCGGCCAAGCCGCTGGCCAGACCGACACGTTCGTACCCGTACATCTCGTATTCATCATTGGTGGTTGCCGGAAAGTGTTTGTTAATCCAAGCCAAGCCTCGCAGCACCGCCGGGTCAGGCGGAAGACGCCCGCCGCCTTCCTCGGCCCCGAGAAATTCATCACAGATCAAAAGACTCGCCACTCCTGCGGCAGTAAAGGTTGGCGATCTCCTTGGTGGACTCCGCCGTGCGAATCCACTGCCGCGGAAATAGGCATAGCCCCAGCTTCCGTCAAGACTCTGTTTGCGCCGCCAATGGCTCGCCGCGACTTCCCAATATCGACTGGGGATACCGATTCCGTAGTGGGCACAAGCCCAGACACCCAGTACACCATATTGCGTGTTCGAATTATCCCAAATCTGCTTGACCGTTGCCCGTCCATAATACTTCTTGATTGCCGGCGGACCCCATGCATAGGTATACCCACCATCTGGCCTCATGCTTTCAAGCAGAAATCGGCCGTCGAGGACAAGGGCCCTCCGATACGCCGATCTGTGCGGCAACAGGGCCAGGGCATTGGCGGCAAAACTGGAATAATAAGTTGTCGGGTAATGATGGGTCACCAGATATTCGATCGCGCGATGCATGGCGGGCTTGAAAATGTTCAAACGGTTAAGATGCAGTGTTTGCTCGACATCCAGCAACGCCTCAGTTGCAAGCGCAGTTTTTCCGCCGATATCGTTCACCCATGGTACGCTGCTCTTCGCTCTTTCCCATAACCGATGGGGTTTTTCCTGAGAAAGCATGAAATTCACGCCCAGGCGGATATCATGGATAATCAATTGTGGTGTAACCCTGACTACCGGTCGTGGTTTGCGTTGGGGGTGTTTTTGCGGTATTCGGCGAGCGAAACAGTGATGACCTCCAAAAGTTAGACCGATGGTGGCGATAACCGCAACTATAAGTCCCCGGGATAACCGATTTTTATTCATTCTTAAGGCCTCCGCTGACATGATTGGAGGAAAATGGAGGAAGGTACATCCTCGATCCCGAATTTCGAGCCGGTTGCGATGTTGTTATTACTGTATCGCAACGTGTCGGGCCGAGTTGAAGCCACCTGATCGTCAAAAAGCCCGGCCCCCCTGTTCAAGGAGTTTTTTCGCCCATTCATAGAATATCCTGGGGCGATAGGGGCTTCCGGCAGAGGTCGTAAATTGGGGTCTTTTCCAGCAGGGATTCACGCAGAATGGCCATCGTCCCAACTCCGGCATAGTGACGACGTACATCGGAGATAAAACGGTCTCCTTGTTCGGCACCACATCATATCATACGTAGAAAAGCCATTTCTTGTTCTCCGACTGATGCAGAACACCTATCGGAATACCGCCATAAAGTTTCAAATCAGTGCAATAACCACCATCATGCTCTTCAAGAATGGAGAAGTGGTCAAAAAATTTGTCGGCCTCACACCGAAGAGGGATTTTAAGTCGGCAATTGATGCTGTGCCGGCGTAGTTCGCCCAGCCTATTCACAAAAGAGGTTGCAAAGACTTGGGAAGACCGGCCCCAAATCAGGCCGGGCAACACCACCTGCCCCTACGTGCGCTTCTGCTTCCAAAAAAACAGCCATATGTATCATGGGCAATGGAATAATGGTTTGGCATCGACAGTTTGCCTAAAGACCTCACCAATTCTCTTCACCCATCTGACGGATATCTTACGGCGCTGTAAAAACTTCGCCGTGCTGTGCAGTCGGACCTCGACGGGTTTGGATGCGGGATTTCAAAATAGCCTATTTCGTCAGGCATCTCCCTCCGGGAAAATCGCCACGCCGTAGACCAACGATGGTGCGATCGGAGTGGCTCAATATCCAACTGGATTACCACGTGCGGCGGCACCGAGGACGTTCATCGCCGGCAGGGCATTTCCATGGCTGCCAAAAAGTGATCGATATGTCCAAGGTTTACGGCGGAATCCGGGGCAGGTTGAGTTGAACTCGCCGCCCCAAGCCCAGACGCCGCGGCCCAGATGCGACGGAATGGATTTAACTATCTTGATGACATCTTGCATATAGGCCGCCTGGCCGGCAGGAGTAAATGGAAACAGCATGTTGCGCTTGTGCCAAGCCCACCTGCGGTTGTATCTGTTATTGATCCAGGGATACGCGGTTTCTGCGACGATGATCGGCTTATGGACAGCACGCGCGACTTGATCGAGTTCGCTGCGTAAAGTTTTCAGTTGGCCCCCACCGGCATAAAAATCCATCCCGACAAGGTCAAAGTGTACTCCATGTGCGACTAACTCCCGGTAAAACGTCGGTGCGTAGGCACTGCTGTATACCTGGATCATAATCAATGGTCGATGCGGACCCGCTGCGTCATCTATGCCGGCAATGGCTGCACGCAGCAAAGATGCCACGTGATTCCACCGGGCACGGTGGTGAACCCACAGTTTGCCCACGGGCCAGAGCAGACCGTTGTTAATTTCATTGCCGACCATCACGATGTGTGGCATGGCGTGGTTGCGACGCAACGTCGAAATGACGCGGTAACAATAGGCACGAAGCCGAGTTTTGAGTTTTGATGCCGACAAATGTTGCCAGGCCGCCGGCGTATGCTGATGATGCGGCCCTGCCCATGTATATGAAAAATGCATATCCAATACAAAGTAAAAACCTGCTTTGACAATCTTCTGCGCCAGCGGCAAGGTATAGGCGAGGTTATTAAGCGTGGCCAGCAGGCCACGCTTTGCGCGTTCGGCGGGTGTCGCGCGGTGAAAAAGCCTCAATCTAAGCGTATTGCAGCGAGCCAGTTTGAAAGCTTGAAGCAAACCAACCCGCCTATGGTCATAACGGTATACACCGCCATGGGCGCTGATGTAGCCATAAAATGAAACGTCAGAACCGGTATAAAACGGCTCGGCCGCCGACAGGGAACCTCCGGAGAGTGCAGGCTGAACCAACACCCCAAAAGCAACACAGACAACCGCCACAACAGGCGTCAATGATTTGATACATTTTGATGGTTTCATTCTGCACCGTTACCCACTGGCCAAGGCTGACATCTGCCGTTTCCCAAGGTGCCCGGTCGCGTATCGCTCGTCTCCCATCCCGCGGGATCAAAAATATACAATGGGAGATTCCCATGCAGCGTACTTTTATAGACGACCGTCTTGGAGGGAATCGGGGCGGAAAGCAAATTCCATGGAGATCGCCGAGCAGCCACCAAACCGGAGATTGCACTTGTCAGCAGAAAGCTTGTCACCAGTCCTGTCCATAAAACTTTGCCTGCATTCACCCGAATGCACCTTTGATGGTAACGATCCAAAAGCCAAATAGTTTCCAAATAAGCGTTATCACTTCGTAACGCGGTCAACAAAGACTATCCCGGCAGGCCGGCGATGATATTGCCCACTATACGGCGTGCCGCAGGGCGCACCAGCAAGCCATCAAGACTGACCAACGACTCGGCTATTCCCGGGATGGTCAACAGCACGACCGAGCCTTTGCCATGCCGAACCCGGATACCCGCTGCCGAAACGTTTACGCCCGGGTTTGTGCCAAAGCCCGCAAATACTTCGAGGCCCCGTCCGCCTACACGCAGGCCGCCGGCTGCGGCAGTCGGCAAAAACTGATAGCGCCAGTCCAAGGCACAATCGGACGGTAAGCCTGCGAACAGCGGATGTTGGCGTATAAAGTACCAACAGCTCATCCAAGGTATATGGTTACCATGCACTACGCCATGCAACCGTAGTAGCCCTGCCCTTTGAAGCATTTGCGCGTACTTGGTGGCTTGGGCAATATCATCGGGCACAATGGCCAGCGTGCCGCCGTTCGCTGACACATGAGCGAGCGAATGTTCAACTTCCTTTTTGCCGGCCGGCCCGGCAAAGAGATGTACGCGGGCCGTCTCCATGGGTACAAGGGTTAATCCCGAAAGCGATTTGAGATAGTTTTGCAGTGGATTGCTGTCGGCCGCCCATACAGTCGTGTTGCCCGTAGACGCTGGTTCAACCACAAGCACCTGCGCTGCACCA
>JAJZNY010000453.1 GCA_021852245.1 Planctomycetota bacterium
GGCCTGCACTGCCGCCATGGAGACAATGGGGGCCGTTGTTGGCTTCCAGTCGGTAGGTTTTCCCGGAAAGTTTGAATTGGGCGTGCGCAATACGATTGGCGACACGTCCAACCATGCAGCCAAAATGCGGATGGGGCGCGATGTAATCTGCCAGCGAAGAGAACCCGAGGACGATATTGGTTCGTTGGCCCGCCCGGTCAGGAGTGATGAGTTCCGTAATCGTCGCCCCCAAGGCGGAGAGTTTCATCTCCACTCCCGCCTGATTGGAAATGCTATAAAGCTGAACCGGTGTTCCGTCCGGCATGCTGCCAAAAAGTTCATGGGACAATTTCACATCTTTCTCCTGATGATCTTCACTCGTTGCAACCGGACACCGCCGTTTGGCCGATTCCGACAACTTACGTCCGTGCCTGCTCCCAGAGAGGGCTCGCGGACGATTGCAATCCTAACGCGACGGATGGCTCACGTCATCCGGCAGCGCATCATCGCATCATCGCTGCACATGGTTGCTATGTGAGTCGGCGCCTCACAGACCATACGCCCTCATGATGAAATGTAAAGTCAGCATTTATAAATTGTTATGAATAAGCGATTGTGAGCAACGACTAACTTTACCCTGCTTTTGGGGTCAGACAGGGCTTGCGTAGGCGAGTGGTCGTCTGGGGCCTTGGTGTTCGCCACGCGACAAAAATGCGGACCCGGGCCGCGACGGCACGATATTCTCTAAACGCGAATATTTTTGAGTTGGTCGCCTCGCACCGAATGATGCCCGCTTGAGTTAAAATAGAACTGCGATTTACGAGTCGCAGTGGTTGGGATGGAAAACTATGACGCAGACGTACCGACGCCCATTGGAGGCGCTTCAGACACCGGCCTCGCTGCCGCGCCGGAAATCTCGAATTACGGCCAAGGGAAAGTTTTTTTATCTCGGTGATCAGCGCTTCACTATTCAAGGGGTTACCTACGGCCCGTTTGCGCCGGAGCCGGATGGTTGCGAATACCACTCGCCCGAAAGAGTAGATGCCGATTTCGCCATGATGCGCGAGAATGGCATCAATACCGTGCGGCTTTACACCGTCCCGCCGGTTTGGCTTCTCGATATTGCCGCATCGCACGACCTCCATGTTCTCGTGGGCCTGCCTTGGGCGCAGCATACCGGGTTTCTCGATTCCCGAGCCACGCGTAATCAGATCATTGACGATGCCGTGAAGCAGGCACGATCATGCGCCGGCCATCCGGCGTTGCTCGGATTTACCATCGGCAATGAAATTCCTGCGTCCACCGTGCGATGGTACGGATACCGACGTATTGAAAAATTTCTGCGGCAGATGTTCCATGCCGTCAAACGCGTTGACCCCGACGCATTGGTCACCTACGTCAACTATCCGACAACTGAATATCTGTATCTTCCATTTCTGGATTTTCTCGCGATGAATGTGTATCTGGAATCGGAAGTGAAATTGTCGCGCTATCTGAGCCGACTCCATACCATCGCCGGTGACAAGCCGTTACTTCTTGCTGAACTCGGCGTCGACAGTCGATCGAAGGGAGAGCACACCCAGGCACAGATGCTCGGTTGGCAGATTCGCACAACCCTGCGGGCTGGGTGCGCGGGGGCGTTTGTATTTTCATGGACCGACGAATGGCATCGTGGCGGCGTTGACATTCATGACTGGCAGTTCGGCCTCACCACCCGTGGGCGGGAACCGAAACCGGCGCTCGCATCCGTTGCCGACGCCTTTGCAGCCCGCCCGTCCGGTTCCGGCGCCCGGTGGCCCAAAGTTTCAGTGGTGATCTGCAGTTATAACGGGTCGCGGACCATCCGCTTCTGTCTCGACGGGGTCCTGAAACTTGACTATCCCGATTACGAGGTGATTGTGGTGGATGACGGTTCAACGGATTCGCTTGCGGCAATTGCCGCCGAATACCCCGTCCGCGTCATTCGGTCGCAAAATCTGGGTTTGAGCAACGCCCGCAATGTCGGGCTTCACGCCGCTACTGGAAAAGTAATAGCGTATCTGGATGATGACGCCTCCCCGGAGCCCGACTGGCTCACCTTCATCGTCGATACGCTCCAGCGGGGCGGTTATGTCGGTGTGGGGGGGCCCAATATCCCACCGGTTGGCGATGGTGATGCAGCCGCTGCCGTCGCGCGTTCACCCGGCGGCCCCATCCATGTGCTGCTCAGCGACACCATCGCGGAGCACATCCCCGGCTGCAACATGGCGTTTATCACTGAGGCATTGCGGATGATCGGCGGCTTTGACCGCCAGTTCCGCATCGCCGGAGATGATGTGGACATCTGCTGGCGCCTCCAGGCCCGCGGCTGGCGGCTGGGCTTTGCGCCGGCGGCGGTCGTATGGCATAAACGGCGTAATTCCATCCGGGCTTATTGGCGCCAGCAACTTAATTACGGCAAGGCCGAGGCCATGCTGGAACGAAAATGGCCCGAAAAATACAACGCGTTCGGTCATATCGCCTGGGCAGGGCGGCTTTATGCCGGAGGCTTCCAGCAATATCTTAACTGGGGACGGCGGCGCATCTATCACGGTTCGTGGGGTAGCGCCCTGTTTCAAAGCGTTTATCATGGTTCGCCGAGCATTGTCATGTCGCTGGCCATGATGCCGGAGTGGTATCTCGGCGTCGTGCTGATCTGTCTGTTGCTGGTGTTCGGATTCTACTGGCACCCGTGGATAATCGGCCTTCTTCTGCTCCTTTCCGTCGGAGCGACCGTTACTCAAGCAGTCATCGGGGTTCTCCAGAGTCAATTTGACCAGCCACCGCGAGACCACCGCAAACTTTTCAAACTCCGCCTGCTTACCATGTGGTGCCATCTCATCCAACCTGTCGCCCGGCTCAAGGGCCGGATGACGTACGGTCTCACACCCTGGCGCATGCGTTTTTCCGGTGGATTTCGCGTGCCGACACCGGCGCAGTGGAAAATCTGGAGCGAGCATTGGCGCAGTTCTGAACAGCGGCTGGCGGAATTGGAACGCCGCATAAAGAAGCAGAAGATATGCGTTCGCCGGGGCGGTGATTTTGATACATGGGACCTTGTTCTGCGCAGCGGCGCATTCGGCGGGGCCCGACTATGCATGGGCGTCGAGGAACATGGCGCCGGAAAACAGTTGGTGCGCATCAAAGCCCGGCCAATCTTTTCCAAACTCTGGCTCGCCATTTTCGGAATTTTGACGGCGATGGGCAGCATCGATCTCATGTACCGCGGTGTCTTGGCTTCGCTGCTTGTCATGACGCCCGCCGTACTCATTGCAGCGAGATTGGTCTTCGACAGCGGGGCGGCCATGGCGGCAATTCAAAACGCATTTATTGCTGAACACCCCGGTGAAATTCAGCTCAAGGGGGATTCGTGACTGCCGCTGAAGAAACATCCAGAGACAATAACAAGGCCCGTCCCCGGGCTCTGGCGGTGACCGGCCGCCTTCTGGGTGCCTGCATGCAGGGCCATTGGGGAACTGCCGCACTGGGAGCAGGACTGATGCTGCTTGGCACGGGTATGAGTCTGCTCCAACCCTGGCCGATGAAATATATTGTTAATATCGTTTCAACCGGGCATGTGCCGTCGTTTGTTCACGCTGCAGCCCGCGAGGTTGGAATCATGATCCCGGCCGTCCATGGGCCGCTGGGGGAAATCACGGTGCTCTGCGCCGCACTCCTGCTGATAAGTCTCATCGCCGCTGGAATTACCGTGCTGAGTACCTGGCTTCTCATTGCCGTCGGCCTGCGGATGGTGTTCCGTCTTCGGTGCCGGGTCTTTGAGCACCTTCAAAGCCTCTCACCGGCGTTTCATGATGCCACGACCGTCGGAGATTCGCTCTATCGCGTCACCTGGGACACCTATGCGATCCAGGCGATTTTCAATGAAGGACTGATCCCCGGACTCACGGCTCTGGTAACGCTCGCAGGAATCGCAGCGGTGATGATCGGTCAGCAGTGGATGCTCGGCGCCGTGACCTTTGCGGTCGGCGTTCTGCTGGTGCTGTTCCTGCGTCGAATTGAAAAACCCACGACTGAGTTATCGCTCCGCGTGCATGAAAATGAAAGTTCGGTCAGCACCCGGGCGGAGCAGACACTTGCAGGGATTCGCACCGTGCAGGCCTTTGGTCGCGAAAAGCATGAGGCAGATCGCTTTGCCCGCCAGGCGGCCGAGAGTCTTAAATATAACCTTCGCCTCACGCTGCTTCAGACAGCGGGCCAGAGTGTCGTCGGCGTGCTTTTTGCCCTGGGCACCGTTGCGGTCATCTGGCTCACCGCAAGGCAGGTGATCAGCGGCCGCCTTTCACCTGGTGATGTTGTCCTCATGGTCGGTTACATCGCCCTGCTCTTCAAGCCGC
>JAJZNY010000106.1 GCA_021852245.1 Planctomycetota bacterium
CTCCGTCGCTTCAAGAAGGAAAATTTGAGGCTTGGCTTTTCCGGATTATTGTGAATCTAGTTCGGGATCATGCGAGATCTAACTCCAGGCGACCAGTTCGGTCTACTGTGGTGGATTTTGAAGTTGGAAAGGAGATCACGGATCACCTGCCCGCACGGGAAAATGCTGATAGTGCGGAGCATCGCGAGGAGAGGGAAAAACTTTATGGCGCATTGGAGCAGCTGCCTGAATTGGATCGCCAAGTTCTGCTCCTGAGACATTACGGAAGTTTGTCATTCAAGGAGATTGCAACGATTATCGACTGCCCACTTGGCACAGTACTTGCCAGGGCCCACCGGGCTTTGGGCAAATTGCGGGTAATCATGGAGGTGGACCATGAAGCGTCTTAGTCTTTCACAGGCCTGCCTGCTGCACGCAGCGGGAGAAATGGGAGAGCGTTCCGCAGCACGTCTGATGGAGCACGTTGAAACCTATCCCGCCGCCATGGTCGAATATGAACAGGCAGTTGCGAAGATTGCCGTACTTAATTCGCTCCCATCCATTGACGATGAATTAAAACCTCTGGAGCAGGAGCGTATCCGCTCGCACATTGCCCGCGGGATCGTGGAGAAACAACGGCGTGAAAAACGGGCTGAATTCAGGCAAAAACTTCGCCCCCTGTTTTATCGCACGATGTCCATTGCGTCGGGTGTTGCGGCCGCACTGGTGGTGATGGCGGGCATTCACGTGGTGCAGATGCGGGCAGCCGCTCGAGAGCAGCGGCTCCGCGACGCAGTAACGGATTTCCGTGAATTTGCGCAGACCGATCTGCCGGCAAGCAGAATGCTCATGCTGCAAAAACTGGATTCGTCAGGCGGCATGTCATCCGGATCGGGTGAATTTGACGCGGACGCACCTATTGGTGGATCGAATACTCTGATTCAATTTTTGAATGCCGTGGAAAAGGTAAAACTCGGCGCCCAGTCGGCCGTCAGCCCGCCACAATGAAACTGCTTCGAATCATTCGTTGCCGATTCATGTGTAAGAAAGTTTATTCTGATTGGGCGATTCGGACTGTTGGAATGAAAGTCATCATCTTCGGCTCAATGGGACTGAGCCGCATTTTGCAAAATCCGTCATGGTGATCATGGATTGATGCAGTGACTCGGATCGTGCGGAGCATTTATTCATGAGATTTTCCATCCGTTGGCCGCTTTTGGCAGCCGGAGTATTTCTACTCGCATCGTTTGCCGCCGCTGCGCCTCAGGCGGTTCAGTCACCCCCGAAACCCTCACCGCCGAATATTTCTGTGGCCCAAGTCAACCAGATCATGAATTTTCTCAAACAGACCCAGCCGGGCCTCTACCGCAAGGCGATGATGCTGCGAAAGTCAGACCCGAAAAAATTCGACACCCTGATTCGTGCGGCGGCCCCGAATTTTCGGCGTTTGGAATACATGCGAAAATATGATCCAAAACTTTTTCACTACACCCTTCAAGACCTGCATTTGACGCATCAATCCTACTGGCTGGCATGGCAATTGCGCAAGAACCCCAAGTCACCAAAGGCCGCAAAGCTTCGATCGCAATTGCTCCATGTCGTCACTCAACAGTTTGAACTGCGCCAGACCATCCGCAAGCACATCATCGATCGTCTTTTGAAGCGCGTGACCGTACTGAAAAAGCAGTTGTCACAGAGAAGCAAAGAAAAGCAGAAAATCATCACCGATCGCATCGAACAACTCACCGGCAAGCGGCTGAATGTAAACTGGTAGACGCGGCGGGTACAATTGCAATCGATGGCGGAGTTTGCCGCAAGGTAAAGACTGCAGATCGGGCAGGTGCTTTGCAGTTAAAGGAGAAGGTTGTGAAGCGGTTAAATTTAATATTCATACAGGCGGTATTCTGCTCAATCCTGATTGCCGGTGCGGCGTTCGGAGCCGGCAAACGCGTCGGTCCGGGTGTGCCACCATTTCGGGTGCGACCGGGGCTGCGCGTTACACTCGCCGCCAAAGGGCTGCAGAATGCGCGGTTTCTGCAGTTTGACCCCGCCGGGCGGCTCTTTGTAAGCCAACCGGGACGAGGGAATATCGTCCTGCTGAGTACCCCAAATCATGCGGGGCTTTTCACCCGTCATACGGTTTTTGTATCGCATATGCCGGCGGTTCAGGCCATGGTCTATCGCGATGGATGGCTCTGGTTCGCGTGCGCCGGAAAAATATGCAAAACTCGCGACAACGGCAAGCAGATGCAAGCGGGAAAGATTCTGACCGTCATCAGCGGACTTCCGCAGGGAGGGTGGCACTGGTGGCGCAGTCTCTTACTCACCCGGCATCATCTCTACACCAGTATCGGCGACATGCGGAACATCAATGCCGATCCGCCGGCACTGGGACGCGAGGAAATCTGGCAGTACAACTTGGACGGCACCGGCAAAACACTTTTCTGCACCGGCATCCGAAATACCGAAAAACTCCTCCAGCGCCCCGGCACCCATCAGATATGGGGATGCGATGAGGGGAGCGATCAATTCGGCCATCCGCTGGGTGAAACCACGGGCCATCAAAAAATTACCGATCTCAACCCGCCGGAAGAAGTTAATCATTATGTTAAAGGTGGATTTTACGGCCATCCGTATGTCGTAGGAAATAATATTCCGCGTTACGAGTGGCTGAAGAAGCTCGGCGATAAGGCCATCGTCAAAATCGCCCAGCACGCCATCCCTCCGGCGTGGTGCCTTCCTGCCCATTGGTCGGCGGTTTCCGCCTGCTTCCTTACCACCAATTATTTTCCCGGCCTCAAGGGTGATCTGGTCGTCTGCTGCCACGGTTCGTGGGACAGCCAGCCGCTGGTCGGCTATCGATTGGAAGTTGTAACCTTTGACCATTGGACCCAAAATCCGTCAGGCCAATTTCCGCTGCTCAAAACGCTTCGGCACGGTAGCGACATCCTGGCCCGACCGGTCAATTGCGTAGAGGCTGCGGATGGCTCACTTTATTTCAGTTCAGATTCCAACAACTGCATTTATCACGTGACTTACGTGGGGCCGAAGAATATTTCGATGGTATCGACGCGGTATTAACAAATCTCAAATCTCAAATTTGAGATTTGAAATCTAAGAGTTTGAACCTGTTGCGCGGCAAATTATGCTTGGAATGGGCCTGAATGGATTCGAACCATTGACCTCGTCATTATCAGTGACGCGCTCTAACCAACTGAGCTACAAGCCCGTATTTTTCCTCCCCGCGGTGCATGCCTTCCGCACCCCCAAGGAATTCCTAATATTCGCTTTTCATGGCCGGAATGTCAAGCGCAGCGGCAAAGTGAAAAGCTCGCCATCCTGACGAATCCGCTGCCGATTACGCCATGTGAAACATCTCCGTCAAGTCCATCGCTCTGGGGCTGCTGTCCGAGTTCGTCGCCATGATGTCCGCCATGTATACCCACCACTTTCGGCAGATGGGAGCTTGAGCAATGGCATTCCATCGTTCTTCACTTTCAATTTCCGCGTAGGCAAATAGCTGGTGCGTGTGCGGGCAGAGATAAATGGAATAGTTATGGACTCCGTGGGATTTAAGCAAGGCGGAGAGTTCAGGCCATATCTCATCATGGCGGCGTTTATACTCAGCCGCCTTACCGGGATTGAGTTCCATAACAAAGGCTTTGCGAATCATCGGCAGGCTCCAGTCCACGGAACAAAACAGAGGCTCCCAGATCAGTTCCAGGAGCCTCTGAAAAAATAATTCACGCGGCCAAGTTTGGCCAGTGTCCTGCGGCTGAGTTTCACGTACCCCGCCGACGTCGGAGCAGCAACATTCCTGCGGCAGCGACACCGAGCATCGCCAGCGATGCCGGTTCTGGTGTCTGGGTAAGAATAAGCCGGATTCGCGAATATGATCATTTTCTCGACCGACTGACACGGGGAGGAAGATGTCCGGCCGCGCAGGGTTCACTGGCTTTGCAGGCCTTACTCTGCTAACGTAACGGGATGCGGGAAAGGTATGCCGTGGCAATCGGAGCGGGCGATCCCGCTTGTGGAACCTGAGGATGAACAGTGGCCGGTCCGGGTAAAAGTCGAAAAAACCGTGCGCAACCTGTTGCGGAGCCGACAGTTGCATTTGTTTCACTGGGGTGCCCCAAGAATCTTATCGACAGCGAGCGGATGCTGGGATTGCTGGCGGCGGACGGATTTGCCATTACCGCCGACCATGATCAGGCGGATACGATTGTCATCAACACCTGCGGATTTTTGGAGGCGAGTAAAACCGAGGCCCTTGACGTCATCAACGAGGCCCTGCAACTCAAAGCCAAGGCTCAGAAAAAAGGGCGGCAAAAGCGAGTGG
>JAJZNY010000437.1 GCA_021852245.1 Planctomycetota bacterium
TCACTGCACAGCAGGGCACGATAAAAGCCCAACCGGTTGGCGGCGACGGAATCAATCAATGTGCTTGAGTCGGCGGCGCTCATCTGAAAGAGAATACGCTGATCAAACTCACGCAGCATCGCGCGATCAAACGTCCGTTCGATGGAGGCCATCGTATCAACCCAAGTCAACACATGAATGCCCAGCGCCGGCCCTTCGCGAATGATCTCCTGGAAATCCTTTGCGGGGTCGGCCTTTTTCTCCTCATCTGCGCCGCCAAGTGAGAAGCCGAAATCGGAATCGGACTTCCGCAGCATCCGGAATCGCTGAAGGCCGTAGATCACCAGAAAGATGGCCGGGGCATCGGGCTTACGGTCCTTTTGCCTTTCGGAAAGCTCGGCGGCAATGGCGGCAATCGCGCTTTCAATATCGCGCCAGGCGGGGACCTGAACATCGCCGGATATGAGTGACGGCAACTGGGGGAAGATACCCGAAAGAGGAGATCCGGCCGGTGTGCCGTCAAGAAGATAAAATTTAGCGCCACCCTGCGGATATTGTGCTCCGAGCGAGATGAGCATCCAGCTTAAAACGGCGAGTGCCTGTTCCTCCTGCTGGCCGACCAGCATGACGTTGGCACCACTCTGGCGTCGAAACGTAACGGACGCGGGTTCCTTGATCGCCACCGGCTCACCGGTCCAGGCGCGGGGCTCCAGCGGGATGGCGGCGGGCGGCGGTGAAAGGAGGAGCTTTTTGAGGGGCTCGTTGTTATGCACATCCGCCGGTGCATTGCCCTCGAAGACGACCGGTGGCTTCGACTGCCATTGAGCCTTTCCGTCACGCGCGACGCGGGCGGCACGTCGAGAGACGGCCTCCAGAAATTCGTCCCGCTTTTCATCGGAGAGCCAGGCAACCTGAAACGGGCTGTTGGCCTCGATCAGGCCGCCGGCGTCGTTATAAATTGCCGCACCGGGGCGGGAAAGGAGTTTGGCGGCGGAATTATTATCGCCAAGAATCAGCTGTGAATCCGCATCGCTCACCTGCAGCGCGATGCGGACGGCCATCTGGCCCAGCGTGCTTCTGGCAAGGCCCGAAGTTCCGCCGACGGTCTGCGACCCGAGCAGCAGATGCACGCCAAAAGCACGGCCCTGCCGGACGAGCCGGTCGAGCAGAAGCCCTGCCTGCTGGGCAAGCGTATCATCTTCCGTAAAAAATTCTTGAAATTCATCGATGACGAGAATGGTTCGTGGCATCGGCTTGCCGGTGGTACGGCGATAGGAGGGAAGATCCTGTACGCCGGCGGCACGGAACAATTCGCCGCGACGCGCCAGTTCCGCATCCAGCCGCTCCAGCACGCTGAGGCCGAATTCGCGATCGCTTTCCACCGCGATGGCACGGGCGTGGGGGAGATGGTGCGCGGCGTAGGTTTTGAATTCCACGCCCTTTTTGAAATCGATCAGATAAAGTTCCACCTCGTCCGGCGAATACCACATGGCAAGATTGGTCACCAGCACGTGGAGAAGTGTTGATTTACCAGAACCCGTTTTGCCGGCAAGGAGTGCATGCTGAGCCACATTTTTACCCAGACGCAGCGTCTGGAGACGTGTCGCCCCCATGCGGCCGATGGCCACCGTGAGATCGGCGGTGCTGTTGCCGGTCCACCACTGAGATTCATTGGGGGCGATGGTCTCGAACGGCACTTCGACATGCTGACTGGCTTTGGCGGCTTTGCCCACCTTATCCAGCAGCGTGGTCATTACCGCTTCCGTCGGGGGTGTATCGAGCGTAAGCGGGAACTTACCGAAGATATCATCGCGCCATTGGAAGCCGTCGGCAGTCTGATGGAGCACCACACAATGCGAGAGGAGTTTATCGAGTGTGACGGCCGCATCGCCCGTCTGTTCGCGTTCGCACGAAAGCAGAACATATACGCCGCAGCGGGCACCGGTGGCGGCGATGGCATCGAGGCGGCGGAGCGCATCGGGTCCGAAGCCGGACGGAAAATCGGCCACCACCAGAAATCGATACGGCTCGGCCAACTCACCGGCCTGGGCGTTGTAGTCGTCGATCGTTGGAAATTCATTACGCAGATATTTCTGGATGACGGTTTCCATATGCTCGGTCATGTGCGAGAGGCGCTGTTCAATCTGATCAGGCTGGGTCCAGATTCGACCGCTTACCAGAGCATCGTCGTAATCGGCGAGGCGCATAAAACCCGCGAAACTCTGCCCGAGTCCCACCGGGTCGATCAACGTAAAGCGGGCGCGGCCGGGGGGAAGACAGGTCAGCAGGCGGAGAATCACCACGCGCAAGAATTCGACGGCCTCCCTGCGGCCGGAGCGCTGATGAAGAACAGCGAGAGAGGCGCCGTGCGGAAATGCCAGAGATGCCGGCACGGTAAATTCCGCGGGAAACTGCAATTTAACTTGTGCGCCAGCGGAATCCTGATCCACAATCTGTTTCAGATTGACACTCAGACGGCCGAAGGGCATTAATTCCGGAAATTTTTCAGGAGCCTTCCAGTGATCCCAAATCGGTCGCCCGTTGGGTGCGTATCCGCCGGACGTTCCGGTGTCAACAGTAGGAGGTGCGATTTGCGCCAGACCGGTGCGAAGCCGCTGCTCAAGCTCGCTCCAAGCCTGCCGGGTTCGTTCTTCGTTAGCGGCTTGAGCCTCTTCAAATGTCCTGCGGGCAGTTGCCAACTCGGTTTCGTAGTCGTGTTTAAGCTCGTTGCGACGGGCATCAGCCGAGGTTGTCTGAGCTTGGGTCTGGGCGGCTTTTTCCGCATCCGCTTCGCCGGTAGATTGGGCGAGATCGGCCTGGGCGGCGGCAAGGCGGGCGGAACGCTTTTCCTGAAGTGATTTGATCGTCTGGATGGTGCGTTGTTTGAGTCGATCCAGCTCAGCCTGTCCTTTTCGTCGGGCCGCATCATGAGCCGCCTGAATTTCGCCCATTTGCGCCTGCGAGAAAAGCTGTGAAGCAGCATGGCTTCGGGTCAGCGCCTCGATGATCGGCACGGATGCAGCACTGAACTGCTTTTTAGCGGCCCGTCGGAGCAGGATGTAGATGATCACGTCAACGACGACCGCCACCCCTACGGCGATGGCGATGGCCTTGATGTGCGGGACGGAGCCCCCCTTCGCCATCTGTGCCGCAATTCCCGCAACGCTGCACAGAGCCAGGCCGATGATCACCGGCAGTATTCCCGACATGAATTTCGGCAGAGGGAGTTTAGCCAACGCTGCAAGCTGGGATCGCGCCCGGTCAAGCTCTTCGGTCATCACTTTTTTGACGGACAGATCGGTGGGAAGCTGCGGTTTCACCTTTTCAGGTTCTATACCCGGCGGAACGAGCGAGTATCGGGCCATGACCTGCGACGTTTCCTTGAAGAGATCCTCGACGGCTTCCAGGTGAGAGGCGACATCTTTTTTTAATGTTTCTTTTTCCTGCAGTGCACGGTTGTGAGCTGCATCAAGCCCGGTTTCAACAAGAAGTTTCGCTTCGTCGTAACTCGATCGGGCGGTCTTCTCAGCTGCGGAATAATCCCACTGAATGCCGGCGCAGGTTTGTTGATAAGCCGCCTGGAATGTCTGTAATTTCCGGCGGTATTGATGTTCTACGCCGTCGATTTCTTCGCGTATTTTATTTTCCAACTCGGCCGTCCGGGCCTTGAACCGCGCCTCGATTTCTTTCATCGACGCGTCATGGCGATCCCGGGCGGTATCACGCTGAGTGGTGAATTCTTCATTGATTTCAGCTTCGCGCCGGGCACATTCAGAGGCCAGTGCGACAAGGTCCCGCAGGGCGCTACGTTGCCTCTCGAGGGGGCCGACGCCATCGGCGGGTCCGGCGGGACTTGTGGAACTGCTGTTGGATTGATCGGCTATCTGCTGCATGACATCCTTATACCGGTAAGATGATCCGCCGTGTTACTCGCAATCTCTTTTTACATTGCCCAGTACGACCGCCATATGATCGATGGCCTGAGCGGCACTGCGAACATCCGCTTCAAGCGGATCCAGAAATGTTTCCTGGAAATGATCGCTTGCCGCATCGTTCCAGCCGGTATGGATCTGTGCCCAGCGTGTCTGGAGCATTTTGAAAGCTTTCATCAGACGCCCCTGGCTTTCATGTACACCCATCGGCAGGTCCTCCTGAGGTCAATCGAATTCTCACCGGCACGGATTTCATGTCATTCCATGTGGCTGATCTGCACCACAGCACCATCCATCACCCTAACGCTGGAATGGATCGGAAGTCTCAAAATCATGCTCCAAAGTGCCGCATCGCCCGGCAGAGATTCAATACTGACTTTCACCCATGCGGCATCGGATGGAACCT
>JAJZNY010000234.1 GCA_021852245.1 Planctomycetota bacterium
CCACGAAAATTCAAGTCGTCCGTGGCCGGCTGCCATCTGCATTGTCATCAGCCGCAGATCAACGACATCGGCATTTTCGGCGTCAAACGCATCAATCCCCGCACCGGCGCGGAAGAATGTGGTTACGGAATCACCGTCGGTGGAGGACTTTCAAGTCAACCTTATATCGGGCAGGGGTTGCGGGTATTCATCAAGCCCGAACAAGTCGCCGCGGTTTGCCGCGGTGTCGCGCATATTTTCCGCGATCACGGCTACCGCGAAAAACGCACCCGTGCCCGGATGAAATATCTGGTTGCGGACTGGGGCTGGCAGAAGTTCCGCGATTATCTCGAAGCCGATATCGGTTTCAAGCTCGAACATGATGATAACATCGCAGCTCCGGAATATGCCCCGCATACGGATCACATGGGTATTGGGCCGCAGAAGCAACCCGGCCTCTCTTATGTCGGCGTGCCGGTGGAACGTGGGCGAATCACGGCCGATCAGATGGCACACGCCGCAAGACTGGCCGATAAATACGCCGGCCCGCAGGCGCGGTTCGGTCTCTCCAACAAGCAGAATCTCCTTTTTATTAATATTCCCACGGCCCGCACCGCTGAATTGGCACGGGAACTCGAAGACATCGGTCTGCCGCCGGCGGCGCCGCTGTGGCGTACCAATTTGCTTTCCTGTACCGGCACCCAATTCTGCAATCTGGCCATTGTGGAAACCAAGGAGCGTGCCGGCCGGATTCTCAAGCATCTTGAAGAGCATGTGCAGATTGATTCCCCCATTATGGTCAGCGTTACCGGCTGCCCCAACAGCTGCTCGCAGTATCAGATCGCCGATATCGGCCTGATGGGCGTGGTGTGCAATTTCCGCGGACAGCGTGGTACCGAGGCTTTTCAGGTCATGCTCGGCGGCGGGCTCGGCTCCAGCGCCGGATTCGCCAAAGCGGCCATGAAAAAAGTACCCGCCGAATTTGTCCACAAGCCGATCGTCCAGATTGTGGAGCAGTACAAGGCCCACCGTATTGATGAAGACGAAACCTTCCGGCAGTTTGTCCAGCGCAACACGCCGGAACAGCTCTCCGCCTGGATGCACATCCCCGAAATGGCGGATGTTGCGTAGGTTTCACCGATGTCGATTCCTCATCACAGGACACGTTGTCGGCACTGAGCGGGCAGTTTTGCCCTGATCGGAAGGCTCAATGCAGTTCGATCGTCGGAGGCAGAGGTATCGTCGGTGTGGGAACTGGTGCAGGCGCAACTACCGGCTTGGGGCGGGCGACCTTGTGTACCAACGCCAAGGGCGTCGCGGGGCGGAGTAACTTGAGACCTCCCCGTTTTTGCCGAGCGGCAAGTATGAGCAGATCCAGCGCTGCCTTGCGGGCAGACGATGCCGCCAATCCGTTGATTTTCCAGTAATTCTGGCCGGTCCACTGTTCTGAAAGATTGACCGTTGTGATGATCGCCGCAATTCTGTGATCCAGGCGCATGACATAGACCGGCGCCTGCTCTGAAGGTCCGTGATAACGTGTCCAAAAACTGGTATATTGCAGATGTCTGATCGGCATTTCGGGAGCCACCGCCATCCGGAGGATGGATAGATCCAGTCGCTGAAGCGGATGGGATGGAAATTCTCGCGCGAGCATTCGACGCAGTTGCCGGTATTCCGCCGGTGAGCCTTTGGTATCCTCAAGAATCACGCAGCCGCCGCCGCGAATGTAATGGGCGATGGCGCGGCGAGTTGCTGCGGACAGTTTGCCCCCCGCAGATGCCATGATATAGCTGACGGGTGTTCGCGCCGGAGCAGGCAAATCAGCATACCGCGCCAGGCTGTATTTGATTTTCACACCGTGGTGCAGAGCAAAGCGACACAGGGATTTGATCGGCACCGAATCGGGCGGCTCTCGCGTTTCGCCCGGCTCCCCGATACGGATGAAGGCCGCCTGAAGTTCGTAACCGGGCTTTGTTTTCCTCCATGGATGGTCGAAGTACAGATGGGTGATGGGCTTTTTTTCTCCGGTCGCATAGAGATCAATATTTTCCGCCAGCTCAAAACAGCGCGCTTCGGTAACCGTTGCCATCGTCTGCCAGGCCGCGCTTAAATCCACCGGACACTGAATCCAGAGCCACCGCACGGAATCACGCACGCCCTGCAGGGGAAATTGTCGGCGGCTGATCTCGTACTGTATTTGATATAGGGATGATGAAGACGGCACCGCCCCCATCGAGCGACCGGGGAATACCTCGGCGGCGATTTTGTGCATCGACTCATTAAAGGCCCGGCTGTCATTTTCGGTTACTGAAAAAATCATGCCGCCACCCTGGACGTAACGGCGAAGCCGAGCGATCTGCCGCGAGTTGAATGTGACGGTTCTGTCGCCGGTAATCAGCAGGATGGGAGCGTTGAGCCAGCGATGCGGATTGGAATGAATATCGGCCACGCCCCAATTCAGGTTTTCCTCCAGCGTGTTGCCGATCCATGTGGTGATGTTCTGGTCATCGTGAGGGCGCAGATTCCAGTATCCTGGGTAGGAAAGTTTATTGAAGATCACTGGATTAAGTCCGCGGGAGAGAAACAGCAGAGCGTAGGCAGTGGGGATAACATGGTTCGCTGCACCGACTACACCTGCGTCCCACTCGCCGGGTTTGGATTGCGTTTTCAGAATGACCCGTGCGCCCATGCGGTACCAATTATGTCCGCCCATATAGCGCAAACCGCTGGCTAAACCAACACGTTCAAGACCATAGAGATAATACAAATTTCCTCGGGTGCGGATATGTTTCGAAAGCCAGGCCAGACCTCGCTTGATGGCACTGTTGGGCTTGAGAACATTGAGAACTTCCGGATGGAGATATTGATCGGTGATATAAAGTGTCGCCAGCCCCGCGGCGGTCATGGAACGGGTGGAGGCACCGCCGGACTGATAACACCAGCCTCCGTCCGGATTTTGGCATTTTCTCCAGTGTTTTTCAGCCATCCGCCAATACGAGATTGGAGGGTAGATGTAACCGCCCGCTTCCGCGCACCAGACGCCCAGAACGCCATACTGGGTATTGGAATTATCCCAGCGGGATGGAATTGGGTCGTGTGGCTTCCTGCCCGACCAGTAATAGTCATACGCACCATTGGTATGCTCTGAATCGATCAGGAAATCCGCCGCACGATGGATGGCTGGGTAATATCCGGGGATTGAAATCGGCTCGGTAGTCAAGGCCGCCAGTTGTAAGCCGGCAACATAAGTACCGCGCGGGTGGAGCTTGACCAGGAATTTCATCGCTGGCCGCATGAAAGACGAATCGGGGCTTAAGCTTGAATCTCCGGTGGCCAGACCCGCCTGCAGCAAGGCGTACGTCGCCAGGGCTGTCGGGCCCCCATACGCCCAATTGTTTGGAGCGGAATATTCCCAGAACGTTCCGGGCTTGGACGTCCGCCTCAGGTAATTGACGGCTTGGTGGATCGTACTGATGATCTCCGCCCGCGTGAGATGAGCATACTTCGGCGTCGGCGCGCTGGCAGAAACACGACCGGCTCCCCCGATCACCGTCAACCCCACCAGCAGACATTTCAAACGTATCCTCGGCATGACTGACATCTACCTGAAGCGGGCACACCCAAATTCCAATTATCTGACCCGCCCTTTATTATCGGCATAAGATGTTCCAAGCCTTATTTGTGGCCGGACTTTTGGAGAGACCTTCGCCGCAAGACCGATAAAGCGTATGGATAAGATTGGACCTCACCCATGCAAATGCCTAAAAACGAAAATACCAATATTGGTCGGATTGCCATCACGGGCGGTAACGGTTTTGTCGGTCGAGCGGTTGTGACACAATTCCTGGATGCCGGTTATCGCCAGATCGTCGTGATTGCCCGTCACGCCCCTGCTAATGCAGCACACATCGATGGCGTCAGTTTTGTCGCTGGCGATCTGACGATCTCATCCGACGCTTGCCGCGCCCTTGCCGGTTGCGATGCAGTCGTTCATTTGGTCGGCATTATCCGTCCCACATCACGCCAATCATTTTACGACGCCCATGTCGCTGCCACCGAAAATACGGTTTTCGCCATGCGAGAAAATGGCATTAGACGCCTGATCCACATGTCCGCTGCAGGCACGCGCGATGCCGCTCGATCGAGTTACCACAGGAGCAAATGGTTGGCAGAGCAGATCATCATGAAATCAGGTCTCGATTTTACAATCATCCGACCGTCCTTGATTCTCGGTGATCGCGGTGAATTTACGCAGATGCTGGATGCCTGGTCGCAGGGAATCGCACCTCCTTATCTCTTCATGCCGTACTTCGGGCGAGGTGCGCTTGGGACC
>JAJZNY010000301.1 GCA_021852245.1 Planctomycetota bacterium
GGATTGCCGCCGCTCTGGGGCATAAACGCGACGCACGTTATTTTTCCGCCCGTGCCCGATTGATACGCCGAACCATGAATCGGCTGTTGATCAATCCGGCAACGGGGCTGTATGTCGACGGTATCGGTACCACGCATAGTGCCATTCAGGCGAATCTCTTCCCCTTGGCATTTGGTATTCCGCCCAGAGCCGATCGTGCTCATATCGCTGATTTTCTGGTTAAACAGGGGATGCGATGCAGCGTCTATGGAGCTCAATATCTGCTCATGGCTCTCTATCGGACCGGTCGCGGCGGGGCAGCTCTCAAATTGATGACCTCTACGGGCACAAACAGTTGGATGCATATGCTGGCAGAGGGAACCACCATGACCGCCGAAGCCTGGACTTTCCGATCAAAACCCAATGAAGACTGGAATCATGTGTGGGGTGCGGCGCCCGCCAATATTATCCCGCGCTATCTGATGGGAATTCGTCCGGGAAAACCCGGGTTCACCGAAGCGATCATCGCCCCGCAGCCCGGCAATCTGACCTTCGCGCATATCACCGTACCGACGGTTCGGGGCCAAATCGTCGAAACCATTCGACAGGGTGCGAAATATTTTCAGATGGATTTTACCCTGCCTCATGGTATATCGGCCGCCGTGTCTCTGCCGCCGAACTGGCGTAAGGCTCACACGATAACGCTCAACGGCACGGTGCTGCACTCCGGCGCCCGCGCCAAGCGGCTCTCGAAACTGCGATCGGGACAATACGTCGTCAAAGCCTTGAATTAACCTTGGCGTTTTCGCGCTTTGAAATAACTCGGGTTCAAGGTCCCATCACCCGGTATGCTTCAGATGCGCCCCGGCTCGGCGTTGGGAGTGAATATCCATTTCTGCCACTCGCGGGGAAATTTCGCCATGATTCGGCCCGGCAGGCCCGTCCAAAGCACGGTGCGAACAATCACCGTCGCTAACACCGCTCCGGCCACCACATCCGACGGATAATGTGCATGTCGCAGAACTCTTTGCACGGCCACATCCCCCGCCAAAAAATAGAACAGTGCCCGGCCGTTGGGATAAAACCACGCCAATCCGGCTGCCAGCGCAAAGGCTCCACTTGTATGGGCACTGGGAAATGATTGATAGGCCGCAGAATGAAACCCCATCGCCGGTCCGTAGAGTCCATAAATGTGTTGGTGGAGTAACCATGGACGCGCACGGCCGAAAAGTCCCTTGAGCAGATAGCAGGCCGCCACCGAGCAAATGCATCCCACGGCAATGGAAATCGCCTTCTTTCGGCCATTTCGATCCAGCATGGCAACGGCAATAATGGTAAGCACCGAACAGGTCCATTGGCCCCATTGCATGAGCATGATCAATTCAAGATTGATATCGGATTTGAATTGGATCGGGTGCTTAAACAGCCATTTCGCAATCGGCAGATCGTAATAAAGCGCGACGAGAAAAAGAATGGTTACAAAAAGAAATTTCGTCCATCGCGGCCACGCAAGATCGAAATGCTTCGGTGCGGATTCATAATAAATTTCGGGGATATTCGGTTCGGTTTCGGCCATCAGAAATTTCAACTCCTTTAAGCTGATAAAAGAAAAATGCTAATCCATCAAAATGAATACCGGATGAAAATCGTCTGCCGGTCGCCAGCCGATCGCGGGCTGGCCTGATCGCCACGGTCTACACAAGGATCAGAGATAATCCTGCCGCAGGTATTTTTTTGCCAGTTGCAACGTTTCATCCGCCACCGCCCGTGCCCGCCGCGTGCCTTCCTGAAGAACTTTCAGCACATGCCCGGGATCTTTCTGCAATGCAACCCGGCGCTGGCGTATCGGCTCAATGAGAGCCGTAAGCACCTCCACCAGTTTCTTTTTGCAGGGCACATCGCCGATCAACCCCCGTCGATACTTGTCCTCCGCGTCTGTCACCCATTGGCGATCCGGATTGAACGTTTCGTGGAAAATCCACAGCGGATTGTTTTCCACGGTTCCCGGGTCGGTCGCTTTTTTACGGTTGGGATCGGTGTACATACCCATGACTTTTTTGGAAATGGTGTCGGCGTCGTCGCTCAGATAAATGGCATTGTTGAGCGACTTGCTCATCTTCAGCAGTTGACCACCCGGCCCCGGACCGCCGGTGCCCACCAATCTCCGAACGCGGCCCAATTTGGGCTCAATGATAGGGAACAGGCCGCCCGCTGCCACATAATCCGCGTCCGGAGTCTGCGGATCAACTCCGCAATAGAGCTGATCAAATCGTCGCGCAACCTCCCGCGTTAATTCCAGATGCGCCAACTGATCCTCACCGACCGGCACCA
Organism: Planctomycetota bacterium; assembly: GCA_021852245.1. The sequence goes on from JAJZNY010000301.1 coordinate 2,311, forward strand.
ATTGCGGGCGAAACGCGAGAATATCTGCAATCTGCCCGACCGGATAAAGCAGAAAGCCGAAGCTGTATCCATCTCCCAGCCCCTTGTCCCTGATCTCATCCTTCAGGGTGGGGTTGCGCATCAGGCGGTTGTACGGCACGAGCATGGAGAAGAAAAAAGTCAGATCCGCAATGGCCGGTACTTCCGACTGAACAAAGATCGTGCTTTTGGATGGGTCAATACCCGCGGCTAGATAGTCTGTTGCAATCTCCAGCACGCTTTCCCGGATATCATCCGGTTTTTCCGCCCTTGTTGTAAATGCGTGGGCATTGGCAATGATGAAGAAACATTCATATTCGTCCTGCATCGCAACGCGATTTTCAAGCGATCCCACCCAGTGGCCCAGATGCAGTCGCCCTGTGGGGGTATCTCCCGTCAGAATTCTCGGCTTATGTGGGGACGGCTCAATCATGCTGCATTCATCCTGATATCTAATAATCCCTTGAAGTTTTACGTCGCATTCCACCACGGAATGCCGATACTCGATACATAATCGAATTTCCGATGCATTATCGGCTCAAATGCAGCGTTGTAAACCTGAAGGTGACTCCGTTGCGATCATCAATGGATGCGGCTGCTGCCCGTGATGGGTGATCCAAGCTTACTGGAATCCAACGCCGGTCACGGTTATCCTCATGGGTGGTGAGAGGGGGCGGGCGGCTGGTTCGATTTTGACGAAACCCCCTGCCCGGTGCAGAAGATGATGGATGCATGGATCATGCAACGGGCTGCCGGTCTGCATATGGTTTCTCAAACGCCCGAGTTGGTAAAGCGAACATGGACATCCTGCAAGGTATCGGAGTTTCAAGCGGTGTGGCAGTTGCCAAGGCGCTGGTTATTTCCGACGACCAGCTCAGAATCGGTTCGCACACCGTCGAAAGCAGCAAGCTTGAGGCGGAGAGGCAAAAATTACAGTCGGCCATTACGGCCAGCAGTGAAGAAATCAGAGAACTTCGTGATCAGACCTCGCGACGGCTGGGTAAGGAAACCGGCGCGATCTTCGATTTTCATCTCGGCTTGCTCAATGATCCGGAACTGATTCGCACCTTCATCAATCTGATCAACTCGCAACGCTATTCCGCAGAATACGCGGTCTATCGCGCTCTGCGAGATTATGCCAAAATATTCACCGATCATTCCGATGCTTATTTCCGCGACCGGGTGAAGGATATCTACGATATTGAGCGTCGGCTGCTTTCCAAACTCACCGGCGCGGAACGGCTCCGCATCGGTGAACTTACCGAACCGGTCATCCTCATCGCCAGCGATTTAACCCCGTCCCAGACGGCATCGCTCGATAAAACGATGGTGCGCGGCATCGCGATAGAATCCGGCGGTAAAACAAGCCACACCGCCATCATCGCCAATTCGCTGGGTATCCCCGCAGTCGTCGGCCTTGAAGGCGTCATACGTGAAGTCCGCACCGGCGATGTCATCATCATCAACGGCCACGAGGGACGGGTCATGGTCGATCCCGATCCCATCACCATCGAAGAAAATAAATTTCTCGAACAGCGCCAGATCCGCCATGCCACTGAACTCGATCGCCTGCGCGATGAGCCCGCACGTACCAAAGACGGCGTTGACATTACCCTCATGGCCAATATCGAATTTCCCCATGAGGTCGAATATGCCATGCACAAAGGCGCCATGGGTATAGGTCTCTACCGAACGGAGTTTCTGTATCTCGGTTCAGATAAACCGCCGACCGAAGACGATCATTACGCTGCTTACGCTGAAGTAGTAAGGCGTCTGGCCGGCAAGCCAGTTATTATCCGTACCTTGGACCTGGGTGCAGATAAATATTCTCCCAACCTGAATCTGCCCGCCGAGCCTAATCCTTTTTTGGGGTGCAGGTCAATACGGCTCTGCCTGGCCAGTCAGGAAATGTTCAAGGTGCAGTTAAGGGCGATCCTGCGAGCCAGCGTCCTTGGCGATGTCCGCATCATGTTCCCCATGATAT
>JAJZNY010000163.1 GCA_021852245.1 Planctomycetota bacterium
TTTTCCAGTGTGAAGTTCTGGTAAATTCTTTCTTCATCGGTCCGTATTGGATCACCCATCGTTCTTGACGCCTCGCTGCATGTTTCCAAGTGTCTCCATGATAATGGATTTATCGAAATATTGCCGTTATCTTCTCACATACCCCTTCCCACCCGCCCGCGCCAACCGAATGTGCCGGTATTATATGGATTTGTTCCAACCCTGAACATATTGCCACCGCAGCCGCAAGCTCCGCGCCAGACCAAAAGGATGCGGGGGCTGCCAACACGGGCCTGCACATAGATCATGAATAATAGGAGAGCGGGAATTAAAGAAATCGGCGTTCACCCGTCACCGGGTATATTCCGGCGGGAATACCACGGGGATAAACCCCGTGGCTCGCTTACGGCACACGCGTAGGTTGCGGGATACAGCCAAGGCCGACGCGACGAACGTCTGGCGATGGGGACAACATTAGGCGCTCGGATGAACTTGTGCTATCCTGTTATCGGTGCACATGGAGGAATATTACCTGGCTACCAGGGAGCGCATTCTCATCACCGTTCGTACCTACCCGGTGATCAGCCTGCAATACATTGAAACCGTATGTACAGGTGGGATCACCGATGGTGGGGAATGGCGGCGGCTGTATCCGGTTCCGCTGCGCTACCTCGACGAAGAAAGGCAGTATAAAACCTTCGATGTCGTCGATGTGGAAGTAAAGCCGGGAAAGGATACCCGGCCCGAAAGCCGTGTTCCCGTAGTTGCGACTTTACGCATAATCTCGAGTCTTAAAAGCTGGACCCAACGCCGTAATTGGGTCGAGAGGACAACTTTCGCATCTCTTGATGAGATGGTGTCGGCAGGAAAATCACTGGCACCCGTACAGGTGCGGGAGGTTCTCGAATTTATCGCTGAACCGACTGCGCCGCAATGGAATCAAGCTCAATTGGAAAAAATCAAGCAGGGAAATCTTTTCGATGACCGGCAGCCGTTGGAAAAAATACCGTTCGATTTTCGTTTTCGCTGGATAGATGGTTCGGGAAAAGAGTACAATTCCCATGTGATGGCTTGGGAGTTCGGTGAAACGTGGAGAAGCTATAGCAGGAGATATGCGGACCCTATCGCCGTGATGCGAGATAAATGGTTGAACGACTTGTGTTCGCCGAAACGTGACGTATCCTTCTTCATGGGTAACCAAAACCGCTTTCGAGACCAGTTTTCGATCTGTGGTATATTCGGGCCGCCAAAACAAAAGGAATCTGATGCAACGCTTTGGTAGGGAATTTGCAAAACGACGAATCGCAAATATCGCAACGCTCGAACGGGCGCTCGGCGTAGCGGCATTGCCATTGTCGGCTACCGGTCGGCCAACCGCGTACCGTACAATTCGTGCGGGGGGCAAGGTTACTATTTTCACCGTCGGCTACGAAAAGCGCGACGGCGAGGGGCTGGTCTCGCTGCTGGTCGATGCGGGAATTCAGTTGCTTGCCGACATTCGAGAGAAACCCATGTCTCGCGTGCCTGATTTTCGCGCTACGGCGCTTCGAGGCTTTTGTGAGAACGCTGGGATTGAGTACCGCGGATGGCCCGCTCTTGGGTCCACCGAGAAACTGCGTGAAGAACTCAAGGCTACCGGTGATTTCAAACGGTTTGAACGTGCATTCCGGATTCACGTCATCAGGAGCGGCCAGCACGCACTGGAAGAACTTGCTGCGGCGGCAAGGAAGAAGTCCACTGCACTGCTGTGCTACGAGCGATTCCACGAGGAGTGCCACCGCAGCACGGTCGCGGAATTGTTGGCCGATATTCTGGATGCGGGAATCGTGGCGATATAACCCCCAAGCTGTCCGGTTGCCGGGCCGCAAGGCTTTCTTCCGCTTTCCAAAATGGGAAGCCTTCGCCGCCGAACAGGTGGCACATCCGCTTCCTGCTGCTTGCGCCTTGCAAATGACATGTTCTTTATCCGGGCAACCCGTGATCCGCAATTCTGAAATTGAAACGCAATAACTTTATGCCCGCGGGCTTTGCGCCCAATGCAATTTGCTGGCCAGCATCTGCCAATGGCTCATCGCCGGGTTCTCCACAAGTTGCAGTGTTTTTTTCGCCCGCCGCACCACTACATACTGGCCCGCCACCAGCGGTTGACTGACCTGCCCGTCAAAACTGACGTGCGTCCCGGGATTGACACGTATCGGCGTGATGCGTATCTCGGTATCGTCCGGTACCACCACCGGACGAAATGACAGCGAGTGCGGGCAAATGGGGGTGATGACCACGGCGTTAATATCCGGCGAAATCAGCGGTCCGCCCGCGGACAGATTGTACCCGGTGGATCCCGATGACGTTGACACAATTAAACCGTCGCCGCGGAAGGTGGTCGTGTCATGGCCGTTTATGGCAATGGTTAACTGCACCATCCGGAACGGTATGCCCGCGTTGATGACCACATCATTAAGAGCCGCACATTGAAATACCGGTTCCGTCTGCAAGGCCGTCGGCCCAGGCTCCGGAGCATCGGGATTTTCCGGAGCATTATAAATAGCTCCGTCCAGCATCAGCCGCTGTGATATTTTTAATTCACCTCCGAGTATTTGCGGCAATTGCGCTCTGAATTCGTCTACGGTAAACGATGCCAGATATCCAAGCTTTCCGAAATTAATGCCCACGAGAGCCGCTCTCATGCCGGAAATAAACCGCGCAGCCTGCAATATGGTTCCGTCGCCCCCCAGCAGTATGAGAATATCCGGATCAAAGGCGTCAAATGAGGGCCGGGAAATGGTGGGAATCATCCGGATGTCATGGGCATGACCGCCGATATCGCGCATCGTGGCCAATAGCGCCTGCGCTGCCGCCACTGCATCCGATTTATCCAAATTAGGTGCCAGAGCAATTCGCATAAGCCATCAAGATACCGGCTATCGGTAGCTGCGGCCAGTCTGCGGCGCTGCTAGCGGATTATTAAGTATTTGATAAATTTGTGTTAATCCTGTTATCGCGGCCTTGACCGGGCGTGTCCCGGCGGCCAAGGTGGGGTAAAATAGGGTCGTGGTTCAGGGGACTGGAGTTTTATGGCCCGAAAGAAAAAAATACTGGTCGTTGATGATGAGCGCGATCTTGTGGACCTTATCGGCATGAATCTGCTGCGACAGGGTTACGAGGCGCTCACCGCTCATGATGGCAAAGTCGGTCTGGAAATGGCCCGTAAGCTGGCACCGGATTTGATTCTTCTGGACTTGATGATGCCCGGCCTGACCGGGCAGGAAGTGGCCACGCGCCTGAAAGGCGACCCCCAAACCGCCAATATTCCCGTGCTGATGCTTACCGCCCGCGGCGAAGAAACCGATATTATCGTCGGTCTTTCGCTGGGGGCCGATGATTATGTCACCAAACCCTTTTCCATGAAGGTGCTCATGGCCCGGATCGCCGCGGTGCTGCGGAGAAAAGCCGCCACCGCTGAAGCCGGCCAGCAGATTCTCAGCAACGGTCCGATGGTTATTGATGAAGCCCGGCATGAAGTCACCTTGGAAGGCCGCCCCATTACCGTTACTCCCACGGAATTCAAACTGCTCACGGCCCTGGCGCTGGCGCGCGGGCGCGTGCTGTCACGGGATCAGCTTACGGATCGGGTTATGGGTTCGGAAGTGTATGTGACCGATCGCGCTATTGACGTGCATGTAACGGCCGTGCGAAAAAAGCTCGGCGATTACCAATGGATGATCCACACCGTTCGCGGTGTGGGTTATAAACTCCTGGAAAACAAAGAAGAAGGCGGCGTCTGACGGACCACATTCTCCTGGCTTGCAATCGTTGACGCAGCACTGTCGTGATGGGCGCACACCACGGTGGAGCCTGTGCGGAAGTGAATTCAGCATGTTCGGAGCGTACCCAAAGCCCAGTGCGATGACGTCTGCCCCGCTGCCATCCGTGGGCCGCTTCTTGCGTCCCACGGTATTCCTGCGATGATCTGATGTTATGATAATTGAACTCCAGATGTTTGTACCTGCCATGGCCGCTGATTTTCGCGTGCCCGGTACGCACTCAACTCAGGCCGCCGTACTGGCCGTTATGGTGGCTGTTCTGGCGGCCAGCACGGTGGCGTTGCTGCTGGTGCTGATACAACGCTATCGCACGGTCAAGGACATTATCCGGTGGCTGCGGGTGCGGCGCATGGGCGATCCGCAGCGCCCGCCAATCGTTCTGGCCCATGCGCATCTTGAACGGCTGGTGCACGAAATCCAAAGCCTCGCCAACGCCTCGGAGCTTGAACGCCGCGAACTGCTTGTGCAAAGCGGTTATCTGCA
>JAJZNY010000147.1 GCA_021852245.1 Planctomycetota bacterium
CAATATCGTGCTTGCCAAAAGATGGATTGGGATGGCCATGGGAGGTCTTTGCCACGCTGTAGCTCCCTTTCCCTCGCAGCTCCGCGCCCCCCAACTCGATGTGGAAAATTTCCAAATTAAACCCCGTCTTGAACGTGATTGTCCCATGGCTCAGACTTCCTTTGATAGTCACCTCAGTCCCGGCAGAGTCCACATTCCCCACCGGCGAGGAGTTGACGAATTGATACGTATCGGCACCGTTGATAAATTGGGCCGGGCCCTGCTCCATCCACCGGCCGAGGCTCGGCGAATAATCGCGGGCACGGCCATCATACAGCCCCGTCACCGCATCCAGCGTCATGCCTTGATACAGATTACGCGGCAATGGCCACGTACGGCGGCTCGCGTCAGCGCGGAACATTGATTTTCCATCGATGGCGACCATGCGAGCCCCAACATTTCAGTTACTCCGAGGAGGATAACGCACGGGGGAGGTGGAATCAAACGGCGGGCGTGACGCTCGCCATTTTCCTCTGCATTCCCGTGTGGTAAAAAAAGCACTTCGCGTCGCGCCTCGCAAGACCCATGCATGATCCCGCTCAACTGCTCGACTTTCACCTTTCTGGCGGCCCGGCCGCCCGTCCCCTGCGGTTAAATCGGTTTCTGTCTCTCCGCAGTTGGTATCTGTTTCCACAACGGCCGCATCCGGTGGGTGGGGGGGGATTCGCCTACTCCACTGGTGCCCTTTAGGAATAACCGCGCCCGAAAAATCGGGATTTTGCACTTGATCCTTCGGTTCGATTTGGATAGGCTAATTTAAAGAAAAGTGTTTCGGAGCATATCTTATGAGTATCCGTAAAGCCTTATCAGCAGCAGCGGTTTGTCTCTCCAGCGCGTTATTTGTCCCGCACACACAGGCGGCAGTTAATACTCGCGTGCTCATGGATCAAATTTTGCCGCAGACTACGATGAACGATCTGCCACTCAATGATGCGATTACGTATCTCCGCAGCGTTACCGGAGCCAATATTTTCGTTAATTGGAATGTTCTGCAGAATGCAGGCATTTCCAAGCTGACCCCGGTGAGCCTCACGCTGCAGGATGTTTCGGCCCGTAAAACACTCTCGCTGATTCTGGAAGAGATTTCGCCGCAGACGCCCCTGATTGACTACGTCCACGACAATGTTCTCATGATCACGACAAGAAGCGATGCCAATCGGCGGATGGTCACCCGGGTTTATCCCGTCGGCGATCTGGTCATGACAGTGCCGAATTTCACCAACGCCCCGCAATTCAATCTCTCCAGCGCCACGCAGAACAGTACCTCTCAGGTAAGCAGCCAGGGAGGTGGCGGCATTGGAAACATCGGCGGCGGCGGCAGCATCTTCCAGCAGAATTCACAACTCAATGCCAGCACCAAGACCACTACGGATCGCGCCAAGGAACTTGTCAGCCTGATTGAATCGACCGTTGAACCGAGTATCTGGACGAAGAATGGCGGTCGTGCCACGATCATCTATTTTAATCGTGAACTGGTCGTCAATGCCCCGGTCTATGTTCAGCGTATGATCAGCTCAACCGGTCACTGAGACCGGGTGATCGCCGGGTTTATCTTGCGTTACTTCAATCTGCCTTTTCTGGTGCTTGGGGCGGTATGCTTGAGTGGTCATCAGAGGTTCAGCGTGAATTGAGGCACAACGCATGACACGGGAAAGGAGATGCTTTGTGGAGCGGAGAGTACGTATCGGCTGGCTCAGTGCGGCCGTCTTGACCTCTCTGGCGCTTGTGGCGGCTGCGATGGCCAAACCCACGACACCACCAACGACGAACAAATCTAAAACCGGGAGTAACTTCAAATTTCCAAAAGACCCCAACTTCCGCCCGGCTCAGATTGGGCGGGTTATTTTCGTATTGAATGATCCAAAACTCGTCGCAGTGAGTATGCCGAAGTTGACGATCAAGCATCTGACCATTGAGCAGGTATTTCGCAAATTCCGCAAACTCTCCGGACAGAATATGGTGAACAACTGGGTCGCCGTCAAAGGATGCGGGACGAATCTCAAGAAAAAGCTGTCGTTCGACCTGCCGGCGCAAAGTCTGCGGCTGGACATGGCCGTGGCATTAAAACGTTTTGCCCGCAAGCACCGTTTTGTGGTCACCGCGGATCAGAATGTCATTTTCCTGACGACTCAGAAACAGGATGATCAGCATCTGATTTTCAGAAGTTACTATCTGCCGAATCTGGTCGCCAATCTGCCTCGGATTATCCGTGGAGGAAGGGATTTGCAGCATCTGACCGGGGACCCGAAAAAGTCCAAGAAGATTCCCCTGGGCACCAATATCGTTCAACTCATTTCTTCCACGGTGATGCCGCATGTCTGGCTGAATCACGGTGGCAAAGCGACGATAACGGAGGCGAATAATCAGGTGATCGTCATTGCGCCGCCGTGTGTACAGGCCATTCTCAAAGGGCCGAGGCACTTTAATCCCAACGCCGCTCCGCGATATCTGCTTTATTCCTTCTGAATCGCTTTTTCCGAGAGTTTCAGCACGTCTTCATCGCGACTGAAGGTCATCAGTTCTGAATAGCGGCCCCAATTCACCAGTGCATCAAACTGTGGCTTCGGGCGCTCCGTCGGCATGGCACGGGTTAATTCTTCGATGACTTCCGGCCGCGTCGCCTGATGATTTTCTCTTCCGGCCAGAAATCGGATCATATGGGCAATGAGCGGCAATTTGCCCACCTGCCGCGAGATGATCTGCTTCTTCTCATTAACCGGAAGTTCGATCACCTGCTTGCCGAGCGGCAGCAAGACCAGATCACCTCCCGGCGTTTCCACAAAATCCAGTATCTCGGCAGCCTTGATGATAATAATTAATTCCCCGAAACTGTCCCGCAACTCGCGGGCCAACTTGTAGATATCCTCACGACCGCCATGATCATCGAGAACTTCCAGCAGCCCGAGCACCTTGCTGAGCCCTGTTGGAGGGAGCGGGGCTACAAATGATTCCGACTCGTGAGTCATATTCGCTGGATTGTTGCCATCTTCCGTCATACGTTGCTCCTGCCTTTTCAAACCTGTCAGCATTCCGCCATCAGGGAAAAAATCGAATCCACATAACGGGTGAAACCGTCCGAATTTTTATTCCGCGGGCGCGGGATGGCGATATCAATATCCGCCACGATTCGCCCCGGCCGCCCGGCAATGAGGACCACCCGATCGGCGAGTTCCACCGCCTCTTCAATATTATGCGTCACCATCACGACCGTGCTCACAGCAAGGTTCGGATCGGCCCAGATATCCAGCAATTCCTCGCGCAGGTTGATACTGGTTAGAGGGTCGAGCGCGCTGAAAGGCTCGTCCATGAGCAGCAGTTCCGGTTCGATCGCCAGAGCGCGAGCCAGGCCCACCCGCTGCTTCATCCCGCCGGAGAGTTCCCGCGGATAGGCGTTTTCAAAGCCATCGAGTCCTACTTTGTCAATATACAGATCCGCCTTCTTTTTCGCATCGACCGGAAGCACGTTACGCGCCTCAAGTCCAAGCATAATATTTTGTCGCACCGTAAGCCAGGGGAGAAGGGCAAAATTCTGAAACACCATGGCACACTGCAGATTGATGCCCGTCATCGGCCGATCCTTGAAGTAGACACTGCCGGAGCTCGGAGGCATCAGGCCGTTGATTAGACGCAGCGTGGTCGATTTGCCCGAACCGGACGGCCCGACGACGCAGACAAATTCATTGGATTTAATATCCATGGAAATATCCGCCAGCACCGTCGCGGGCGGCCCGTCGGTCTGATATATCTTCGATACATGATCAAGTTTCAAGAGCATATCGAAAGCTTCCGCCTTATGTTCGGTGAACCATCATATCGGCTAGTAATCAATCCGGAATCGATCCGACGCCCAGGACTGCAGCCGGCGCCACACCAGCCGATTGACAACCACGATAAAGATCATCAGGGCCCCGACGCCGAGCAGCAGCAGCGCCCCCTGCTGCTGACTGGTGAGCGGACCGGAATATCGTCCGGGCGATGCCGATCCCGATGCCACATTCAGCAGCCAGCCAATCCCCATCACATTGTATTGGTGCCCCGCGTATTGAATGGCCTCGCTGAAAATGAGCGTATTCCAGCCACCGCCGAAGGCCGTTACCGTGCCGGTGAGCAGCGACGGCATGATGACGGGCAGCAACAGGTACCGGAACTTTTTCCAGCGGGACATGCCCATCGCATCACACGCCTCGATCAGATCGCCGGGTACACGGCTCAGTCC
>JAJZNY010000038.1 GCA_021852245.1 Planctomycetota bacterium
TGTGTTTTTGCCGTCCGCCTTGGTGAGGCACGCATCATACGGAACACCCGCCAGCGGACCGGTTTGGTCCGCGCCGTGGGCAACCTGATACCACCACCACTGCCTTGCCTGGTGCACGGTGACACCGAGTCGCAGGCCCCGCTCACGCACTATCTTGGCCCATGTGCCGATCACATCGCGATGGGGACCCACACGCATCGCATTCCACTCATGATGCCGCGAATTCCACGTGTCAAACCCGTCGTGGAAATTGGCCAACGTCATGAAAATTTTGGCTCCGGCCTTGACATATAAATCCATGAGTTCTTCCGGCTGCCAATTCAGCAGTGTCCATTGTGCACACAAGTCTTTGAATCCGAATTTGGACGGATGCCCGAAATGTTCACAATGATACTTGTACTCCGGCCGCGACTGAATATACAGTTGCCTCGCATACCAGTCACCATCTTCAGCGACGCAGGATGGACTCCAATGATTCCAAATGCCGAACTTTGCATCCCGATACCATTCAGGGCAGTCATATTGCATCATCGACTGGTAGGTCGGTTTATACGGTCCCTCGCCATGCAAATTCTTCAAAGGGCCGATCATCGGCACGTCATTCCAGGCTCCACCGGGAACCGGCACGGCTGGCGTTTGGGGATTGCGCCATCCGGCAGGACGCCAAGTCCTTTCATCCAGTTTTTCCTCGATGATTGAATTCCCATCGATGGCGTAATAAATCCGATCCAATGCCGGAATACTGCAGAAGTCCGCATAGGTTCCGTCAGGTTGATCGTAGCCCGGTGGAATCGAGCCTGTCTTTACCTCTTCCTGCGCTGGCTTCGACTTCACGGGGGGGGGGCGGGCACGGCGGCCATCGTTTCCTCGGTCAGGACCTCTTGTTTAGGTTCTTGTCGCATCGGAAAACTCCTGCAAGAAAAAATAGAGCTTCATTACCCAATCAACCCCTTTGTGCAATCATTTGTGCTCCACTCAACCGCACAAAGTTGATCTTCTGACTCACATACGCTTCTTCACGTTCCCATCATTGAAAGGTGGCACCGCACATCCGTTTCTCATCAGCAAACACTGCTCACCCCAAAAAGGCATCGGCATCAAATTCTATCTAATGGAGAGTATATCGCACTTCAAAGACTGTCAACGAAAAGCGAACCAGCCTTCCTGAGTACCGCTGGGTTGAAATCCAATGTGGCTCGAATTGAAAGGCGTATGAGGTAAGCCAAAGCTGTCACAGAACCCCAAAATCATCGCAAAACGTCGGCCCCTTCACTGGGGCTTGGCGCCGACAAACGGATGACCGTCACAACAACGCCCGATCAGCCATCCGGTAAGTTCTCAAGTCCGCAGGGACGGCTGGAATCGCCCGTCCGGATAGGAGGGGCCAGGTCGGATCGTAAATCAAAGCTCCTTGACAACCAGGCTCGCAAGACTGCTTCGCTCAGGCCGCTGCAGCGTGACGTGTCCGACCAGGTCCGACGATTTTAACTTTTCAATGGTGAACGACAATCCATTGGAATTGGCGTCCAGATAGGGATTGTCAATCTGTTCGGCGTCGCCGGTCAGGACGATCTTGGTCCCTTCCCCAACCCGGCTGGCGATGGTTTTGATCTCATGCGGCGTGAGGTTCTGCGCCTCGTCAACAATCATGAATTGATGCGGAATGCTCCGGCCGCGGATGTACGTCAGCGCCTCAAGCACCACCTTGCCTGTTTCCACCAGTTGCTTGAGTTTGGCCTCGACGTTGGCCGATTCGGCGGAATGCACCCGGCGGTCGGTTAATAAAAATTCAAGGTTGTCGAATATCGGCTGCATCCACGCGGAAAGCTTTTCATCCTTGCTGCCGGGAAGAAATCCGATGTCCTTGCCCAGCGGCATGATCGGTCGGGCCACCAGCAGGCGTTCATATCGCTGCTCATTGAAGCATTTGGTCATGCCCGCCGCCAGCGCCAGCAGCGTCTTGCCGGTCCCCGCGGTACCCATGAGCGTCACCATCTGCACATCATCATCCAACAGCAGGTCCAGAGCCATGGTCTGCTGAAGATTGCGCGGCAGAATGCCGAAGCAGGCCTTTTTCATCCGGGTCAGTGCCAGCACGGCTCCGGTTGAGGGCACATATCGCGCCAGACCCGTCTTGCCGGCATCATCCGGTGCATCGACATTTTTCAGCAGCACATATTCATTGGGCGAGAGTGGCGGGTCAATTTTGCTGAGAAATGATCCTGCGACATTCAACTTTTTTTCATTATATAGCCGCTCGATGACCGTGCTTTCCACCAGCACCTCGCGGTAGCCGGAATAAAGCGTCTCGTAGTCAACCTTCTGCGATTCATAATCCTGCGTTTCAATGCCCAGGGCATCGGATTTAATCCGCGCGTTGATATCCTTACTGATGAAAATGACGGGTTTGTTTTCCTGCCGAAGCCGCCACGCCGCCGCTATGATGCGATTATCCGGTACCGATTCGTTCAGGCTTGGTACAACGGTGTGTTCCATCGCCACGCGAATCAGCCCATGGTGGCCGTTCCATTCCACCCCTTCGCTCAGGTGTCCCTTCTCACGCAATTGATCGAGATGCCGGATCACCGTGCGGGCGTTGCGCCCGACATCGTTGGTATCCTTTTTGAACTTATCAAGTTCCTCAAGGACATCGAACGGTATCACCACTTCGTTATCATCAAATGAAAACAGGGCTCCGGGGTTGTGAAGCAGAACGCTGGTATCGAGAACAAAATATTTCTTCTGCCGGCTGGAATCTCGCATTAATCCCTGGTCCTCTGGATGAAAAAAACACAACCGCCATCTGAAGTTATCGGCGTAACCGCATGCGGCGGAACAACATAAAACGGACTGATTTGACGGTAGATTGAAGCATGAAAAGCGGGAAGATTACCTCGGCCGCAGCTCGGATACCTGACTGAAAGTTTCCAGATTTCGGGTAAAACGCGCAATAAGACTGCCTTACAAAACGCTCCCGGTGGCCTGGTTTCAACCTCAGTCCACCTTGAAGCTCTATGGTAACAAATTCGTCCGCCATTGTCGCCGCAAACACAAATCACACGAAATCTTAACCATTTCCCGGTGACGAAAGGCGGTGGAAAGTTGTTCCAAATCGGCCTCCCGAATCAGCCTGTCAAAATGGCAAGGTGACGAAAAATGCGCCAGCGCAGACCGATCGCATACTGTCAGTCAACGCCTCAATCTATCTACCCGACATATCGAATTTTACATTTCATGCACCAATTGAAGCGACTGCTTTGGCATGCCATTTGTTTAACCTATTTCCAGAGATTTAGAGCGGCCGCCCAGTTGAGTGGCGCGGTGCCCTCAAGCGGCCGCGAGGCAGAATAAGACAAAAAAGGAGGTTGGTATTTATGGTTACCACAGATTTTCCGATGATTCGTGCTTTGGATTCCTGGCGCCAGCCGATGGATTCTCCGCTGACACGATTTTTTGACAGTGTTTTCGAGGATGTCCATCCGCTCTGGTCGATCAGCGCCGCGATGCAGATGCCCCCGGTCAACCTTTGGGAGGAAGGCGACAACGTCATGTTGGAATGCGAGCTCCCCGGTGTAAAACCCGATCAGGTGGATATCGAGGTGTCCGGCGATCAACTTCGCCTCTCCGTCAAGCGCGATGAGCCGGGGGTCGAGGAGAAAAATGGCGGCAGGTGGCTGCGTCGTGAGCGATCATTCGGCCAGTTCACCCGCACACTGAAACTGCCGTATGAACTCGATGCCGAAAAGGTTGAGGCGAAACTCCACAATGGCATCCTGACGCTGACCATGCCCAAGGCGCCGCATCATCGGCCGCATCGGGTGAAACTTCTCAAATAAGACCCATCGGTAGCGGCCGCGCCCTGTGGCGCTGGCCGCATGCCCGGTCTTGTAATGGGAAAACGGTATGATGAAAGGAGGTTAATGTCATGAACGCAACAGCTATCGAGGTAAAAAAAATGCAACCCGCCAATGGTGAAAAGTCGGAGCGGATGCCGTACTTTGAAGCTCCTGCCGACGTGCGGGAGGATAACGACGGTATCAGCATCTGGCTCGATACACCGGGTGCTGCCCCGGAAAGTGTATCCGTGACGTACGAAAATGGCGCACTTTCCGTCGAGGCCTCGGTGATTCCGGGCGTATCCCGGCCGCAGTATCTATTGCAAGAATATGAACTCGGCTCCTATCGCCGCCACTTCCGCATCGGCGTGCCGGTGAACGTGGAGGAAATCACCGCCGATCTGAATAACGGC
>JAJZNY010000222.1 GCA_021852245.1 Planctomycetota bacterium
TGGCCGCAACATCGAAGGAGGCATCCGAATGCAGATGAAAAATATGAAGTGGGCTATTAATTTGGCTGCCGATTGCAAGCGTCGCTTCGGCTCGGCCTCTGGTCGGGGCCGCATGGCCGGTGCGGCGGCCTTGGGTGTCGCGCCAAGCGCCGGATCATCGCGCTGCTGGTTCTCGGGTTATCGTCCCACACTACCCCCGCAGCGGTTGCCGACCCAGCGGCGATAATGCCGCGGTCGCGCGGCGAGTTCCTGCTTTCAATGATGCAGCGCGATCTATTTGCCGCTCGGCGCGAGTTCCGGCGTGAGCAGCTGTCTGGGACCGTCTACAAGGAGCAATTGAGATTAAACCCTCGGCAGGTCTTTCTCCTGCACCTGAGATCAAAGGCGCAGGCCCGAGAGTATTTCGGCGCAGCATTGGATGACCTCCGTCAACTCGAACGCCTGCACGAGGCTGTTCCGGGTTCCTTGAAGGCAGATCTGCTCGCCAGTTATGCGTGGTTCATATATCCCAATAACAAGCCAGCATTTTCATTCCAACTCGATTCGCGGGATCGGAAGGAAGTCGCCGCCCTGCTGAGGGAGGCAATAGCAGCGGACCCTAGGTGCCGCTACGCGTGGATATGCCTTTGTTATCTTGACACGTTAAATTTGCGGCTCGGCCGAGGTACGGCCCGCTTCGCCGCCGCGCTGGCTAAGTACGGCTCTGACACCTTGCAGGCCGTCAAGTTTGCACCCGCTAGTCCAAACGCGCAATTCTTGAGGGCGGGTTTTCTTCAAATCTCCGGGGCCGCATCCGACCGGGTCTGCCACCGCTATTTCCTTGCGGCGAAAAATTTGCAGGAATTCTCGTTGCGTGCCGTCCGGTATCAGACGTGGGTGTACAAAGATGCCTGCCAAATTGCGAGTCTCTACCTTCGTGATCACAAGGAGAATCCCGAGGCGGCCAGTGCCTTGAAAATGCTGCCCCCTCTTGCTCCCTTGCCGCCGGGAATGGTCGTTCGGCAGTGGCAACAAGGCGGGAAATAGGCTGAAATGCCAAGCATCCGCTCAGCGTGTCGGGCATTTCGGTGCCCGCTGGCGCAGTGTGGGCCGCCCGGCGGTAGCGAGGCTGAACCGCAGGCTTGACCGGGGCCACGCCGTAGGATCTTGGTACAATAGCGAGCAGTGGTCGCAACATCGAAGGAGGCATCCGAATGCAGATGGAAAGTATGAAGCGGAATATCAATTTGGCTGCCGTCGCGGCATTGATCCTCTTTGCCGCCGCGCCTCCGAAAGCACGGGCGGAAGGAACTGCAGCGCTTTACCCCAAGATCCGGGCCGCTATTGCCAGTGGCAACGCCACCCGGGCCCAATGGGCGGCGGGCCAGATCGATGTGCTTCTGAGGGGTGCCACCTCCTGGCAGGCCATGAACAAATTGCAGTTCGTCTGGCTCAGGGTGATGACGGCCCACCATGATTATGCCGCCATCGCGGAGACCACCAAGGCCGCCATACTCGCCGCCCCGTCCCGGACCGCACTCGTGATCATGCTCCAGACCGATCGCACCCGGGCCCTGTTGCTGATGGGGCACGAGAAGGCCGCCCTGCGTAACGCCAAGATGCTCTACGATGTGGAGGCCATTCCCGGCGTCGGCCCAGCTACTCTGCTCGTCTATCAATGCCTGCTGGCCCAGAAGTCGGACGGAGCGGAATTGGCACGCGAATTCCGGCGGGAGCAGATGGCTGGCGCAAAACCCCCCAGGCCGGGGCAGGCCCCCAAGACCTGCGACGTTTTGACGGGAATTACCGTCCATGGAAAGGCCTATGAGGAGGATGTTCGGCGGCAAGTGGGCGTGGAGGTTCCCGTTCTGATCGCCCGGGGCAATCTGTGGCTATTGGCAGACCATCCGAATAAGGCGCTCCAATGTTTCAAGGCGGCGTACGACATCGCCACGCCGAGAGCGCTTGCGATGGTGTGTGGACGGATCGCAGCGGCGATGAGAGCCAAAGATGGCACGATCGGGGCGGCTAACGCGTGGCTTAAATCATTGGCCAGATAGCGGGCTGTTATGTATGCCGCGGGAGCGGCATCCGCATGGGCAGCGAGGGGAATCGAGAGCTGGAGGATTTACGGTATGCAGTATCATGAACTCTTCAGGCCACTGGCGAAGAAGAAGGGATATGCCGGCAGGATGGGGCGGGTATTACGGATTGCCGGATTGGCGTTGGCATGTTCCACATGCTGGGTTCCCGCTGCGTGGGCCCAGCATAAGCGGGGGGAATATGCCTGGATTACGGGGGCATTGAGAGGCAGCAGCCTCCACCGGCAGGACGAGGCGATCAAACTGCTCGATCAGATGATCAAGCAACTGGGGAATGCCTCGCTGCCGATCCCGTTGTTGGCAAGGCAGTGGTTGCCGCAGTTGATTGCCGACGGACATGATGCGACGTCGGCCAAACTGGCGCGGGAGGTGATCCTCGAGCGGCCCGGTGCGACGGGTTGGATCGGGATTTGGCAGCAGGAACGTGTGGAGGCGCTCCTGGCGATGGGGAAGGTGAACGCGGCGTTGCGGAATGCCAAGAGTCTGTTTTATGAGTGTCCGC
Organism: Planctomycetota bacterium; assembly: GCA_021852245.1. Next base: position 2,584 of record JAJZNY010000222.1, read on the forward strand.
TGGGTCAGACACGGACGGCGCTGTTGTTGCTGCAGGAATGTTTGGAGAAGAAATATCCGGGTGGGAATAAACTGATCAAGCTGTTTATCGATGAGCAGATGGCGGGTGCGAACAAGGCGGGAGTATCGTGCAAGGTGCTTACGCTGATCAAGATCAATGCCAAGCCGTATGAGGCGGCGCTGCAGCAGATTCATGGCACATCGCAGTGGGATCTGACGGAGAAGATGAACCTGCTGCTGCTCTCGGGGCATGTGAACCGCGCGTTGCGGACGGCGCGATTGGAAATGGCGCTGAATGCCAATGCGAAAAGCTATCTGGCCGCTGCGGCGGATGTTGCCCGGGCGATGAAAGCGGTTGACAGCACGGTGTATCGGGCAAATCGGTACATGCTTTCCGCCGCCCGCCGCTACGCCCGCATGGGCGGCACGCATTGATCACCGCTTTGAAAGCGCCCGACGAATTGTATCTGGTAAACATGATATAAAATCATGGCCGCATGGCGCACGGTGACGGTACGATAAAGTGAGCGAACTCCAAGACGAAATTTTTGTAACTTCAGCTCTTCGTGTGAGAAAAAGCAAATTTGATCATACCCCAGCATGAAACAAAGGCGGCTCTCAGGCCAGCCTTTTCATGATCCGTGGGGCTATGGGGCCAAAAGGCACCGCGTGGCACTCGGCACCACGAAAGAGAGCCAATCATGGCCGCCCTGTGGAAGCCTGTGGAAGCTCACCGCGGCACGAACATATCAGCCCGCCCGGATAACTTGTCGCTCACCGCTGGCTGACTGTATGGCAAGAAAAGCATATCGTATGACGTTATGTTATCATCGTATTAGTAAGGGTTATTCAGTTTCAAGGAGCGACGTGTGATGATGAAAGACGAAACCTCAGCACCGGGACAAAGCATTCCACAATCCAACTTAATCTCCCGTCGATCGGTTCTGGCGGCTGGAGCGGCGGCAGCCGCCGTTCTGGTTCGCAAGCCCGGTCGCACACCGCATCAAACCGCTTTGATGCAATGGGCGGATGAAAAAGGGCCCGATTATGGTATCTCGGCAGAAGCGATCAGAAACGCCCGGCGCCGTGCAGCGGAGCTCGTATCCAAAATGACGGTCGCAGAAAAAATCAGTCAGCTAGGAAACAACGCCCCCGCCATTCCGCGTCTTGGGTTACCCGCGTACAACTATTACTCCGGTGAGGCGCTTCACGGTGTCGTCACCGGCCCTCCGGTCACCGCGTTTCCTCTTCCTCTCGCGCTGGCGAATGCCTGGAATCCCGAATTGCAGTATCGGATATACACCGCTGTCTCCGATGAAGCCCGCGCCTACAATAAAAAATATAATCGCGGCCTTGCCTATTATTCCCCCCAGACCCTCAATATGGCCCGCGATCCGCTATGGGGCCGCATCGAAGAGACACTCGGTGAAGATCCGTTGCTGGTCTCGACCCTCGCTGTGCAGGTGATTCGCGGTATTCAGGGGCCGAGCAAAAAATACCTCAAAATGACGGCGTGCATCAAGCATTTTATCTGCAATGGCACGGATGACGACCGCCATTATATTTCCGAAACTGTGGATCCGCGCAGCTTCTGGGAATATTACACACGGGCCTTTGAGGCGTGTGTGCGGGAAGGTAAATCCTTTACGCTCATGTCTTCC
>JAJZNY010000085.1 GCA_021852245.1 Planctomycetota bacterium
GGCAAAACCAGATCCCAAAGCGGATCTTTCGGGTCATTCTGGAGGATGTGCTCCACATAAAAACGGGGCAGGCGGAACTGGTATCGCTCGCTGACGACTTCCATGGTTCGCATTCGCTCGGGCGGCATGGCAGGCAGAAAGCGTCGTAATTCACTGATATGGGTAATCAGGTCGCGCTGGTTGCCTGAATCCTTTGAATTGACCTCAACGTCGGAGGGCGTGTCGCGCAGTTGTTTCATCGAAACAATCTTAACATCAGCGACGATTTTCCGCCGCTTCCAGCAAAAGGTTCGCCTGCTGCCTGCCGCGTGCATCGATCTCCCGCCATCGGCGGGCTGATTTCGTTCTGTTGCATGCCAGAATCTCCAGCGCGAACTCCAAGGCCATATCCGTTGGATACGCGGTTGGAAGACGGTTTTCAGCTCCTCCTGAGGAATCAAGGGTATCGATCGCCTGCCGTTCGGTGGCCGCATCGCCGCGGGGCAACACCGTGGGTGAATTTTCCAGAGTCAGGCGCACCAGCGCCGATGCGGTCCCGGCACGCGATAACGCTACCGCAACGCTGCCGCCACCATTTTGCCGAAAGCGTGCCAGCTCAGGATGGTGCAATTCCGCTGCCGCTCGCTGACAAAGGTGCACCGCAGGGCCATCAACCTGATCGGCCCAGACCGCCAAGACTAGATCGAGCCGCCGCGTTTCCAGCAGACACCACGCCCGCTGCAACACGCGATATACCGGAAGATTTACAAATGAGAGCGTTTCGCATGCGCCATGAATTCCCAACGCAATCACGGATTGCGACGCCACCGCAGAATAAACCGATTGTGTGAAAAGACGGGGGGAAGGATAGCGGCCACCGTCGGCGGATAAACTCTCAAGGTAACCAACCGTATCTCGGATGGAACCCCAGAAACTCAAATACAGCAGGCCGATCCGGTCTGCTGGCACTGCCCCAGTGGCCTTCGCGGATTCCAGTGCCCCACGCGCTGAGGTGATCACCCAGCTATCTAGGGTCGCTTCGGCAGCGGGAGTGTGTGGCGGCTCGGACGGCACCGGCACGCGGGGTTCCTGCGCCAAATCGGCGAAAGACGTAAAGCCGTACCCGCAGGCGGCGATTCCCATTATTGCAACAGTCATGCCCTCGGGTGTGGCAACACTCATGACAATCTCTCCAAGGAGCGTGCTGCAACAATCGCGGTATTGTTGCCACCGAAGGCAAAATTGCAAATTAACGCGCGATTAATTTGTCGCCCACCCTTTCCATCATTACCGGGCGCGTGCATACCCTGCCGTCCCGGGCCAGGCGGATAACATCCATCGCGCATGGCCAGCAAAGTGATGGCGGTTTCCATAGCGCCACCGGCTGCAAAAGTATGTCCTGTCAGCGGCTTGGTGGAGGTGATCACCGGCGAGGCCTCACGAAAGATGCGGCTGTACAGTTGGGTCTCCATGGCGTCATTATCCCGTGTTCCCGTCCCGTGACAGTTCACGTAATCCATCTCGCTCAATGTCATTCCGGCATCGGCGAGAGATAGGCGAATGGCCCTCTCGGCGGCGACGGCTTCAGGATCGGGCTTGGTGATATGGAAGGCATCGGCCGTTGCTCCATACCCGCAGACGTAACCCAGCGGCACCGCTCCGCGACCCTTGGCATGGGCGATCGATTCCATCACCAGAGCTGTTCCCCCCTCTCCGGGCAATATCCCATCACGGTCGGGCGAAAATGGACGACACCCCGTCGGAGAAATCAGCCGCAGACTGCCAAAACCGGAAACCAGCAATTGACACAGGCTGTCGAATCCACCTACCACGGCGACGGAGGCAAGGCCGCAGCGGATGATATCCAGTGCCGCACCGATCGCCGCCGCCGAACCCACACAGGTTGTAAGATTCATATAGTGCGGACCCGCCATACGATGGCGTTTGATCAAAAGTTGTGGAAGTTCAAAGGGGTGCACGCGTTTCAGCAGAGACAATGACGCATGGTTTGGATCATCACGATACTGGATATAAAAGTTTTCATTCATATCCATTGCACATACGCTGCTTGAAACCAGGCACGCAGCGGAATACCCGTCAAGGTGTCGGGGCAGTTCGGCCTGCTTCAAGGCTTCATCGACGGTCAGGCAGGCCAACTGCTGAACCCGCGACAGGCTTTTCCAAAAGGATGAACGCAGATCGTCCGGACATGGCAATGACGGACCGGCGGCGACACGTGGGGCTGTTGGCAGGTTCGGAATCGCATGAGGCCATGAGGTTATCGAAACCTGCCCCGCCGCGATGCCGTTCCATGAGGTCTCGCGCCCGATTCCCTGGCAAGTTATCATTCCGATGCCTGTCACCGCCACCGCCTCGTGATTATGATCGGTCGACATCATCGTGGTCAGGACTTCATCTCCTGCGACACGGCCGACTTTGGCGCCAACATCGCTATCACCGGATTTTCCGGATCCCATACTCTGCCGGCCAATAAATCCGTAATAGCCGCCTTCATATGGGCCGGCCGATAGTCGGCAAAAAATAATTGCTGTACGAGATCTCGGTGGTAAAACCGCTCGATAAACGCCTCGAATACCCCTTCGGCCCAATCCATGCGGCGATTGAATACTTCAAATTGCGATGGATCGTTATGGTTGAGGTATTGGATGACAGCCTGCGAAGCCAATTGTGCAGAATTCACGGCCAGATGAACACCGCTGGAGAAAATGGGGTCGAGAAACCCGCCTGCGTCGCCGATTTTTACCCAACCCGGGCCGTACCGCGTAGCCGGTCGATAACTGTAATCGGCGGCAGTGCGGTATTCATCCAGCGGAGCGATGTTGCGAAGGCGATTCCATAATGAAGGGCACCGCTGAAGCGCCTGTTCAAACTGCTCTTGATGGGTAATTCCCTGCCGCACTCCGTTTTGTTTCAGGACAACGCCAATGCTGGTTGAGCCGTCACGCAGCGGAATGCACCAGATCCAACCGTCAGAAATCAGATGCAGGGTTATGTAAGATCGCTCATCGTCCAAGGCGGCTGGAAAGGGGGGGAAGTAATTGTAAACGGCGAGATGACCAAAGCGATTGGATATGTCACGGGCGTCGCTCACACCGTCTGCTCCCCGGTAATTCAGGCGCGAACGGCCGGCGGCAATGATCAAGAATCGCCCACGGTGTATCTGCTGTTGAGCAGTAAAGACCTCAGCATGATCCGCCTGTGCCTTCCAGGAAACGACCTGACAGTGGTCTTGGTAGCGGCAGCCGGCGGCAACCGCCAGGGATTTAAGTTCGGCGTCAAATTCAGCCCGCGACACCTGAAACGACGGTGGAGTTTGGTCTGCCCCGGCAAAGCCGAATGTTTCGTATCGCTGGGTGGCCGAATCGCAGAAACGGGCGCCATATTTGGGCTGATAGTGATTGAGCATCGCGTCCATACTTATGCCGAGATCAGCCAAAATCGGCATGCTGGCGGGAAGAAGCGATTCGCCTATGTGGTGGCGCGGATGGAAATGCTTTTCAAGAATCAGCACCTTCATCCCCGCTTTTGCGAGCCATACGCCCGCTGCGCACCCCGCCACCCCGCCACCGACAATCAAAACATCCCATTCATTGCTCATACGGAGTAGTTTGCAGACTTCCACGCAAAGGTGCAACTGATTTGACCGCGGGGCGGGGGATTCGATAATGCATGCTGCGGTAACGGAGTTCTTCAATGGGGTGGGTGTAAACTGGAATTCGCTCTCTTTCTTACAGCTAAAATTCTCATTATCGCAGGCCTCCTGGATCTGGCTTTGCTGGTGATGACCTCAGTCGGTGTCGCCGCCGCCGGACTCTCCCATACACATCCCGAAAAGCCATCACCTTCCAAATTTCGCGGCTGGATGATCGCCTGCATCCTGTTGATGTTCGGTTCCGCCGCATTTCTGGCAGCTGGTTCCGCCCATGTCCCGAGCCTGTCGATTTTACCTGACGGTCTGCTTGCCATGAGACGCCTTACCGCCGCAGTCATCCTCTTTATCAGCACCGGCACCGCGTTGATCTTCAACCTTCAGTCACAGCGCGTATTCGCACTGCAAAATACATACAATGCGGCTCCTTTACTGGGGCTTCATCTCCTTGCCTGCTGCATCGCCGTCCTTTCCGGAAATCTTCTGGTTATCGCGTCGGCGTGGATATTCATTTCCGCCTCGCATCATCTCCAGACTTCCTATCCCGATGGACAAGTGCTCGCTCCGCTGGTGGCAT
>JAJZNY010000454.1 GCA_021852245.1 Planctomycetota bacterium
GGCAAAACCAGATCCCAAAGCGGATCTTTCGGGTCATTCTGGAGGATGTGCTCCACATAAAAACGGGGCAGGCGGAACTGGTATCGCTCGCTGACGACTTCCATGGTTCGCATTCGCTCGGGCGGCAGGGCAGGCAGAAAGCGTCGTAATTCACTGATATGGGTAATCAGGTCGGGCTGGTTGCCTGAATCCTCGGAATTGACCTCAACGTTGGAGGGCGTGTCGCGCAGTTGTTTCATCGAAACAATCTTAACATCAGCGACGATTTTCCGCCGCTTCCAGCAAAAGGTTCGCCTGCTGCCTCCTGACCGGGTCAATCTCCCGCCACCGGCGGGCTGATTTCGTTCTGTTGCACGCCAGAATCTCCAGCGCGAACTCCACGGCTATATCCGTTGGATACGCGGTTGGAACGCGGTTTTCATTTCTTCCTGAGGATTTAGGAGTTTCGATCGCCTGCCGTTCGGTGGCCACATCGCCGCAGGGCAAGACCGTGGGTGAATTTTCGAGAGTCAGGTGCACCAGAGCCGATGCGGTTCCGGCACGCGATAACGCCACTGCAACGCTGCCGCCACCATTTTGCCGAAAGCGTGCCAGCTCAGGGTGGTGCAATTCCGCTGCCGCTCGCTGACACAGTTGCACCGCAGGGCCATCAACCTGATCGGCCCAGACCGCCAAGACCAGATCAAGCCGCCGAGTTTCCAGCAGACACCACGCCCGCTGCAACACTCGATATACCGGAAGATTTACAAATGCGAGTGTTTCGCATGCGCCATGAATTCCCAACGCAATCACGGTTTGCGACGCCACCGCGGAATAAACCGATTGCGTGAAAAGACGGGGGGAAGGATAGCGGCCACCGTCGGCGGATAAACTCTCAAGGTAACCAACCGTATCTCGGATGGAACCCCAGAAACTCAAATACAGCAGGCCGATCCGGTCTGCAGGCACTGCCCCAGTGGCCTTGGCGGATTCCAGCGCCCCACGCGCTGACTTAATCACCCAGCTATCCAGATTCGGTTCGGCGGCAGGAGAGTGTGGCGGCTCGGGCGACACCGCCATGCCGGATTGCGGTGCCCGTGCGATGGCGTAGTCAAAGCCGGATCCGCAGGCGGCGAGTCCGGTTAACGCAACGCTCATGCCCTCAGGCTCGGCAACACTCATGACAATCTCTCCAAGGAGCGTGCCACCACGATCGCGGTATTGTTGCCACCGAAGGCAAAATTGCAGATTAACGCGCGATTCATTTGTCGCCCACCCTTTCCATCATTACCGGGCGCGTGCATACCCTGCGGTCCCGGGCCAGGCGGATAACATCCATCGCGCATGGCCAGCAAAGTGATGGCGGTCTCCATAGCGCCACCGGCTGCAAAAGTATGTCCTGTCAGCGGCTTGGTGGAGGTGATCACCGGCGAGGCCTCACCGAAGATGCGGCTGTACAGTTGGGTCTCCATGGCGTCATTATCCCGCGTGCCGGTCCCGTGGCAGTTCACGTAATCCATCTCGCTCAATGTCATTCCGGCATCGGAGAGAGATAGGCGAATGGCCTTCTCGGCGGCGACGGCTTCAGGATCAGGCTTGGTGATGTGGAAGGCATCGGCCGATGCTCCATACCCGCAGATGTAACCCAGCGGCACCGCTCCGCGACCCTTGGCATGGGCGATCGATTCCATCACCAGAGCTGTCCCCCCCTCCCCGGGCAATATCCCGTCTCGATCAGGTGAAAATGGACGACACCCCGTCGGCGAAATCAGCCGCAGACTACCGAAGCCGGAAACCAGCAATTGACATAGGCTGTCGAATCCACCTACCACGGCGACGGGTGCAAGTCCGCAGCGGATGATATCCAGTGCCGCTCCGATCGCCGCCGCCGAACCTACACAGGTCGTGAGATTCATATAGTGCGGACCCGTCATACGATGGCGTTTGATCAGAAGTTGTGGAAGTTCAAAGGGGTGCACACGTTTCAGCAGAGACAATGACGCATGGTTTGGATCATCACGATACTGGAAATAAAATTTTTCATTCATATCCATGGCACATACGCTGCTTGAAACCAGGCACGCAGCGGAATGCCCGTCAAGGTGTCGGGGCAGTTTGGCCTGCATCAAGGCTTCATCGACGGTCAGGCAGGCCAACTGCTGAACCCGCGACAGGCTTTTCCAAAAGGATGAACGCAGATCGTCCGGACATGGCAATGACGGAGCGGCGGCGACACGTGGGGATGTTGGCAGGTTCGGAAGCGAATGAGGCCATGAGGTTATCGAAACCTGCCCCGCCGCGATGCCGTTCCATGAGGTCTCGCGCCCGATTCCCTGGCAGGTTATCATCCCGATGCCTGTCACCGCCAGCGCCCCGTGATTATGATCGGTCGACATCGTGGTCAGGACTTCATCTCCTGAGGCCCGGCTGGCTTTGGTGCCAGCATCGCAATCACCGGATTTTCCGGGTCCCAAACTCTGCCAGCCAATAAATCCGTAATAGCCGCCTTCATATGGGCCGGCCGATAGTCGGCAAAAAATAATTGCTGTACGAGATCACGGTGGTAAAACCGCTCGATAAACGCCTCGAATACCCCTTCGGCCCAATCCATGCGGCGATTGAATACTTCAAATTGCGATGGATCGTTATGGTTGAGGTACTCCATGACAGCCTGCGACGCCAATTGCGCGGAATTCACGGCCAGATGAACACCGCTGGAGAAAATAGGGTCGAGAAACCCGCCCGCGTCGCCGATTTTCACCCATCCCGGGCCGTACCGCGTAGCCGGTCGATAACTGTAATCGGCGGCAGTGCGATATTCATCCAGCGGAGTGATGTTGCTGAGGCGATTCCATAATGAAGGGCACCGCTGAAGCGCCTGTTCAAACTGCTCTTGATGGGTAATTCCCTGCCGCACTCCGTTTTGTTTCAGGACAACGCCGATGCTGGTTGAGCCGTCCCGCAGCGGAATGCACCAGATCCAACCGTCAGAAATCAGATGCACGGTTATATAAGATCGCTCATCGTCCAAGGCGGCTGGAAAGGGGGGGAAGTAATTGTAAACGGCGAGATGACCAAAGCGATTGGATATGTCACGGGCGTCGCTCACACCGTCCGCTCCCCGGTAATTCAGGCGCGAACGGCCAGCGGCAATGATCAAGAATCGCCCACGGTGTATCTGCTGTTGAGCAGTAAAGACCTCGGCATGATCCGCCTGTGCCTTCCAGGAAACGACCTGACAGTGGTCTTGGTAGCGACAGCCTGCGGCAACGGCCAGGGATTTAAGTTCGGCGTCAAATTCGGCCCGCGACACCTGAAACGACGGTGGAGTTTGGTCTGCCCCGGCAAAGCCGAATGTTTCGTACCGCTGGGTAGCCGAATCGCAGAAACGGGCGCCATATTTGGGCTGATAGCGATTGAGCATCGCGTTCATACTTATGCCGAGATCGGCCAAAATCGGCATGCTGGCGGGAAGAAGCGATTCGCCTATGTGGTGGCGCGGATGGAAATGCTTTTCAAGAATCAGCACCTTCATCCCCGCTTTTGCGAGCCACACCCCCGCTGCGCACCCCGCCACCCCTCCGCCGACAATTAAAACATCCCATTCATTGCCCATATCAGGTAGTTTGCAGACTTCCATGCAAAGCTGCAACTGATTTGACCGCAGGGCGGGGGATTCGATAATGCATGCTGCGGTAAAGGGGTTCTTCAATGGGGTGGGTGTAAACTGGAATTCGCTCTCTTCCTTACAGCTAAAATTCTCATCGTCGCAGGCCTCCTGGATCTGACCTTGCTGGTGATGACCTCAGTCGGTGTCGCCGCCGCCGGACTTTCTCATACACAGCCCGAAAAGCCATCATCTTCCAAATTTCGCGGCTGGATGATCGCCTGCATCCTGTTGATGTTCGGTTCTGCGGCATTTCTGGCTGCTGGTTCCTCCCATGTCCCGAGCCTGTCGATTTTACCTGATGGGCTGCTTGCCATGAGACGCCTGACCGCCGCAGTCATCCTCTTTATCAGCACCGGCACCGCGTTGATCTTCAACCTTCAGTCACAGCGCGTATTCGCACTGCAAAATACATACAATGCGGCTCCTTTACTGGGGCTTCATCTCCTCGCCTGCTGCATCGCCGTCCTTTCCGGAAATCTTCTGGTTATCGCGTCGGCGTGGATATTCATTTCCGCCTCGCATCATCTCCAGACTTCCTATCCCGATGGACAAGTGCTCGCTCCGCTGGTGGCAT
>JAJZNY010000045.1 GCA_021852245.1 Planctomycetota bacterium
GGCAGATCGCAGGGCGAGGCAGGCGCTGATAGAACTCGGCCATTTGAAATTGACGGGGACCCAACCGGTAAACCCATTCACCATCGAAAAGCGAAAGCCGTTTTCCTCCTGCCACAGCATAACCGGCAAATGGGAGATAAATGGAAGGATCAGCACCGTCTCGTTCGGCCGCAGATAATGGCGGCAGTACCCTTGCCGGAAGAATGGGGGATTGGCGTACCGTCCGGTGCCGATGCCTGCCGAAATGTTGGGAAAGAGTGTCAGAATCACCAGTGAGGAAAGGACCCATTTCCGGCGTAATGGATCCGTTCCAGCAAGCCACAGGGCCGAGGCTGCCGAGGTGGCCAGTGTCGCATAGCTGAACACTCGAAACGGGAGTGCTTTATCCACGAGGGGAAGATGCGAAACATAATTCCACAGCAGCGGGCACCAGAGAGAATACCCAAGTACTTTCAATTGCGGTCCGAGGCTCAGCAGGATCGCCATGGAAAAGATGATCAAAAGCAGCAGGCCCGTTCGCGACGAGAAGGACTTTCTGAAATAGATACCCAACAGCAGAATAAGGGGTACGCCCAGATACCCGACCTGCGACGGTATGGCACCGGCTGCGGGAAACTGTTGCCAGAGTTGCCGGGCCCATCCCGCCCCGAACCCTACATATTGCGACGGCATGATCAATGACGCGAGGTCCACGGAATTGGTGCTCCGACTCCATATATCCCCGCTTGTGTATCCCTGCACCAGCGGAAGTAGAAACAGCGGCGTTAAAACCGCGACGGCCACGATCAGCGACAGAACCGATTCTACGGCCGTCCGCCAAAGCGCGGGAAAATCAACATCACCCCGCGCCATGGTGAGGACCATCAGCAGAATCAGGCCGCCGAAGAGTACAGATATCGCAAATGCCTCGGTAAAAACGCCAAATTCAAAGCACCACAGTATCGCGAATGCGGCGATAAAGCTGATGCGTCCCATGCGGCCGCGCAGCCGTCGTACAAAAAGCCATACGCCTGCCGGCAAAATGAATAAAATCGCAAGGTTCAGGTCGTATTGAATTTGTGTAATTTCGTAGACGGAAAAGCCGAAAAGCCAACCGCCGAAGAGCGACGGCCAGAATGCATCACAAATCTCCAGATTCATTCCATATGCCGCCCACGCAGACAATGCGGGCGACAACAACAGGGCCGTATTGAGGGCTACGGTCGCCCCCCAGAGTTTGGTGATGGGCCAGAGCACGATCGCCAAAGCCGGAATGCTGGTAATCCATGCGGCATTCACTCCCGTCGGTTGCCACACGGCATGGATGTAAAACGGATTGATATGGTGAGAGATGGCGTACGGCCACCAGGCCAGATACCATAAAAACGCGGTGGTGTCGCGGTTGGCACGTCCGATTACCGCCCCGTGCCCGGCATGCAGAAGATCGGGCAGTGAAATCGCTGCCGCCAGCGCGAGGTAGATGATCCCGGCAAGGAGGAATTGCAGGAGGCGTATGCGTCTTTTGTTTTTGCACAGCCCGCCATTCCCGCACGCTTCCGCCGCCAGGGGTTTCCCCATGTCATTGCACCTCGCCGCCGAGCCACTCCATCTGCGCCCATACCCAAACGCCGCCAGCTTCATCTCGTTGATGCACCGCGCGCCCTTAGAGCTGCAGCGGCCAGCAGCAATGTTCCCAACTGCCACATCCCCAACATCACCCATTGCACGATCGCCAGAACCCACTCCCCTTCATGCCTCAACGTCGTAACACCAGCGACCGGCGATTCCGCAGTCCGGTGTGCAGCGTCGCGGAACAAGACCGGCCACACGGCTCTGACCGCAGCCACCGTGGCAAGCAGCATAAAACAGAGGAATTGAAATCGGATCGCCCGACGGGCCTGGCGCCTGAGCCATGGCAGGCCGTTTCTCCATTGATAGTCCGCATAAAGTCCGGGAATCCAAAATGCACACAGGCCCGAAGCGTGCACGAGGCAGGCGGTCAATCGGGCTATCAGCGGCACGTGGACCCTCTGCGTATCAGCCATAGTAAGCCTGCAACCTCGTCAAGATGTTTCAATCCATTTCAGTAAACCCGCATTTTTCATAAAACGCAAGTGGCTGATTCGCCGCGTATTTCCCTCCTGCGGTGGATTCTGATCGCTCCGGTAATCGGGCGGGAACCTGCGGGGGCGGCCGATTGAACCGGTGGCTGGAAAAGTGGGCCGCAGGCCGCCTATCATGCTCCGGAGTCTGATCTTGAAAGGAGACATCATGTCGGTTTCTGAAGGGGCGGCGGCGCCGAGCTTCACTCTGGAATCCAGTGCGGGCAATAAAATATCGCTCAAAGATCTCAAGGGGAAAAAAGTCGTGCTCTATTTTTACCCCAAGGATGACACCCCCGGCTGCACCAAAGAGGCGTGCAGTTTCCGGGACGGTATCGGCGAACTCAAAAAGCTCGGCGCTGTGGTCTTGGGCGTAAGCCCGGATGATGTTGAAAGCCACGAAAAATTCATTAAAAAATACAACCTTCCCTTCGACCTGCTCGCCGATACGGATCACGCGGTGGCGGAAAAATACGGCGTCTGGAAGGAAAAGTCGATGTACGGACGCAAATACATGGGGATCGAGCGAACCACCTTCATCATTGATGCTGACGGCAAAATTGCGAAAATCTTCCCCAAGGTGAAGGTTGATGCGCACAGCGAGGAAGTGGCCGCCGCCCTCAAGGCCATCTGATGATCCCCTCCGGCTCATTCGCCCTGGGCATGCGGCGCGGTGGAACTGCCGATGAGCCGGGCGACCACGCACCGCGGATTGCGGGCCGCGTCGAGAATCACGCGCGGCGATTCAAAGCGGCCCGTCCTCATAACCAAATCGGATACCTGCTGCGTCTGATCAAAGGCGGTCTCCATCATCAGCCACCCGCCTGCCGCCAGATGCTTCGGTGCACCCTCGATGATGCGCCGGATGATCTGCAGCCCGTCGTCACCCCCATCCAACGCGAGCCGCGGCTCGTGCCGGGAAATTTCCGGTGCCAGTGCATCAATCAGGCCGGTGCTGATGTATGGCGGGTTGGCGGTGATCAGATCAAATGGGGCGTCATCGGCAAGCAGGGCGCCAAAGAGATCCCCCTGCCGGAATACCACGCGTTCGGAAAGGCCGACTTGCAGCGCATTGGCCTGTGCGACGGCTACGGCCGCGGGGCTGATGTCGGTCGCCACAATTTGCGCCGTCGGGCAGTTTTTGGCAATCGCCAGAGCGGCACAACCGCTGCCGGTGCACAGGTCCAGCACCCGTGGCTGGGGCGATGAACCGTTGCGCAGGGCGGTGATTGCCTGCTCGACGAGAGTTTCGGTGTCGGGGCGGGGTATCAGCACGTCGGAAGATACACAGAGTTCCATCGAATAAAACCATGCTTTGCCTGTGAGATAGGCCACCGGTTCATGGTCTTTCCGACGTTTCACCAGCGACCGAAACATTTCAACCTGCGCCGCGGTAGGTGTCTGTTCATAACCGGTATACAGCGCCATCCGGCTGCAACCCAGGGCGTGTGCCAGAAGCAGCTCTGCCGAGAGTCGCGGTTCATCAATCTCATGCCGCGAAAAATAATCCGTCGTCCACGCCAGCAGTTTGCCAACCGTCCAATTCGCAGTTTCGACCGGTGTTGTCATGGGAATCTTCTAACATGCCGGATAAAATATTGGAAGCGCCGCCCCGTTGGTCGGCCGCCGGCCCGGGTTCGGGACGAAAGGCCGCGAGGGTTCACCACGGTTTGTTCAGCGCCGGGCATATGGAGACGCACGTATGGTCAAGGTTCCATTTTCAGCAAGCATCGGTTTACTGCTGGTGAGGATCATGCTGGCGGCAACGTTTATTTATCATGGGGGGCAGAAGCTTTTCGGCTGGTTCGGCGGCCCCGGGATGTCCGGCTTTGAAAAGTTCATCGGGATGATGCATCTGCCGCTTCTGCCGACGCCGGCCTGGGCCTACACGGCGGCCATTGCCGAGTGCATCGGCGGAATGGCCCTGCTGCCCGGGTTTTTGTCGCGGTTTTGGGCGCTGGCACTGGTGATTGACATGCTCGTTGCGATTTATGTCCGCCGCGGGGCCGGTGTGACGGGCACCGAACTGGAACAGGCGCTGCTGACGCTTTCCGCCATGGTGGTGCTGGCGGGCCCGGGGATTATTTCGGTTGATGCGCTCCTGTTTCGACGCCCCCTCTGGCCCAA
>JAJZNY010000070.1 GCA_021852245.1 Planctomycetota bacterium
CCGAAACCTTCCCGCGAGGTTCTGGTAAAAAGCCGCCCCGATCAGGGACGGTCGCCGGCAGGTCTTCGGACTCACAGGCTGACGGGCGCTGGTAAGAGCAACCCATTTTCCTACTTGCCGTCACTTCCCGTTCCATTGGGGTGGAACAGTGTCGGGGCTAAAGGGCCACCGGACGGCGTTCGTTCCTGTTTACCGCTGCGGGGCAGTTCCGGATTCACACCGGATTCCCTCTTACGTTGCCACACAACACTAAATATTGGTGGCAAACCAGCTATAGGCACATGATATAGCGGTATCGATTCTTGTCAACTCTCAGCGAATCCGCTCATCCCCACGTGGTTTGTGGTGGAAACTTTTGGCCCTGATTGCACGGGAATGCGGTTTTTACCCCCGAAGTGCGAAACTTCTGCTCATTTGTAGGCATAGCAGACCACTACAGCCTAAAGCCGTGGGGGCGATGTATGGCCTGAGCGGGAAAGCCGGGATCGCGTCCCCAAGGCAAACCGCCCGGATGTGAGGAAATATGCGGTAAGCGTCAGACCCGACGCCTGCGGCCAGAGAATCGAGGTAAGAACATGATTTTGTCATCCAATCCGCGTGCTATTGCCAAGCAGCCGGAAGTCCGAGACGGAGCACTCCCCTTGCCGCACGATGACGCTGGCGAACGTAACGTGATCGCATCGATCCTGATTGACCCGGAATGTTTCAGCGATGTGGCTGAGATTCTGCCCACGCCCGGCGCTTTTTTCGGGCTCCTCCCCCGAGCCGTCTACGGCGCAATGCTGGCGCTTCAGAGTGCTGGCGACCCGATCGACATTTACACGGTCTCGGCCCGGCTCCGCGAGAGCGGATATCCCCGCCTCGATGATGCTCATGCCTACCTTACCGAGGCCCTCAACTCCCTTCCATCCGCCGCCAACGCCATCACCTACGCTAAAACCATCGCTGAACTCTGCGAGCGGCGTCGGCTTTCCCTTGCGCTCCGCAATGCACTGAGCGGACTACAATCCGGAGCAACACGGGAAAGCGTACTGGCCACTTTGGACGCGGAATCGCAGGTGTCGGAGCCGGCTGTTAAAGAGGAAAAACGGCGGCCTGTGATGCATTCCGCCGCCTACTACGGCGTGGCGGGTGAATGGGTGCGATTGGTTGATCCCCACACCGAGGCCGATCCTGCTGCGACGCTGCTGCAGTTTCTCATTGCGTTTGGCAATGCGGCGGGGCGCAAAGCCCATTTTCATATCGGGGCCACCAAGCATTATCTGAATTTATTTGGGTGTCTGATCGGGGCGACCAACGCGGGCCGAAAGGGCACATCGCTGGAAGGGGCCCTTTTGCCCATCCGATTGATCGATGAGGCGTGGGCGGATCGTTGCCAGGCGACCGGTTTATCCAGCGGCGAGGGGTTGATTGATGCGGTTCGTGATCCGCAAGTTCAAGCCGATCAGATGATCGATGCGGGAGTGCAGGACAAGCGGCTGCTGGTGATCGAAACCGAACTGGCAGGCCCGATGCAGCGGATGGGCCGCGACGGCAACACCCTCTCGACCATCGTCCGGCAGGCGTGGGACGGCGGGCGGCTGCAGACGATGACCAGGGGCAACCCGATGCGGGCCACGGATGCCCATATCAGCATCATCGCCCACATCACACCGGAAGAGCTCCGCCGACTGTTAACCGCCAACGAGCAGACGAACGGATTTGCGAACCGCTTTCTGTGGTGTTTTGTGCATCGCAGCAAATACCTTCCCTTTGGCGGCCGAATCGATGAGGCCCTGCTTGGGCCGATCCATGCTCACTTGATGGATGCCCTTGAGTTTGCCGCCCAGCCGCGGGAAATCGTCATGAGCCAGGATGCCGCTGCGGCATGGGAGGGATATTACCGGCAGTTGACGGCCGATCTGCCGGGTGTGGTGGGCGCCATGACCGCACGTGGTGCACCGATGGTGCGGCGGCTGGCGTGCATTTATTCATGCCTGGATTTTTCAGAGAAAGTGGAACTGGTGCATCTTGAGGCGGCGATGGCGATCTGGAATCATTGTCGTGAATCGGTGGAATATGTCTTTGGTAATGGGGATGGCGGCGACTTGGAAAGATTGATCGACTGGATTGATAACCGCGGCGGCAGCGTGACGGTTCGCGAGGTGCGGCAATACGCGCCAAGCAGATACCGCAAACAAGCCGAGGAGTGGCTGGAAAAGTTGATTGCCTCCGGCCAAGGGAATTGGGATTCACCCGATGCCTGCGGACGCGGTAGGCCACGGCAATTATTCCGGCTTGCTACGCCTGCTACTGCTACGAAATTCAAAAAAAGGCCGGAAATATCGAATAACGTAGCAGTAGCAACTGTAGCAGGTGCAGCCGGTGCCGCAACCGCCGCCGATCCTGAGAACGACCTGCGCCCTGATGCGCCGGGGCGGTGGTAACCCGGCGCCGGAGAAGCTGCAATGGATAGGGGCGATGTTATCTACTACCCCAACCGGATTCGAACCCACCGCTAAACCCGCGGAAATCATGCAGGTCACGGCCAAAAGCGGCGCAAAAAGCGGCGCAGTTTCAAACTCATTGCCGAATTCCTCGCCAAATCATCAGATCAACTCCCAAAGCCGAAGGCCCCATCCGAAAGATAGGCTCGATGCAGGGCTCCAATCCCTAATCGATGTTTGGGCTCAACTCCCAGACCCGGTAAGGGCGGCAATCTTGATGCTCTCGGGTCTCCAACCGACAGATCTTTCCACCATATCCAGATCGGAGGCGGTCAAATGACTACCGTACTTTGGCGAGGCATCGACACCCTCAAAACCGGCTACTACTGCCGAGGAACCGAGCCCGTATGGGAAAAAGTTACACTCCACAAGCCTAAACTCAAAGAAACCGGACTCCAATCAACCTACAACCAAACTGACCTTTACGTCAGCAACGCCGCCCGAGGCAAATACAACGCCACCCTCGAAAGTAGAGGCAACTTCTACATGATCAGAAACGACCCACCACGAAGCCGCGACGAATCACCACACGTAATGGTTGAAAGCCACCCCATGGCAATCGCCGCCCGAGGTCTACAGCAGAACCGCCAAGACGTGGAAGCCGACCTACGCACCATCAACCTTGAACCCATCGGAAACGTCGTATCCGAGGTGCACCTAACTTGCGATATCGAACACCAACTCCGCTGGGGAGATATCTGGCAGTTCGAACGCGACGAGACCGGAAGACCACTCGAAATCGACGGCCAACCCGTAATCGCTCCGAGATTCACCAGCCGCGTCCGAACAGGACGCAACATCATGCAGGGCGATCCTGACGACTCCAAGATATTTGAGTACATCAAAGGCCGACACTACGAAACTTTCCAACTCGGAAAAAACAACTTGGTGCGAATCTACGACAAGTGCCGCGAGCTCAAGGCGAGGCCGCAAAAAATGTGGGAGACCCACCTATGGGGAGAACACAAAGACTGTAAGACCGTCACGCGCGTTGAATTCCAGCTCCGAAGAGAAATGCTCAAGCAACTGGACATCAACACGCTCGACGACCTGCAATCACGCATCGGTGAAATCTGGGCATATCTCACACAAATGTGGTTCAGACTCGATACGCCCTGGTGGGCCGCTGTACAGAACGCCTTCAAAGCACCCAAGGCCGCCGAACGAATCCGGCCGAACAAAGACGGGTCAAAAAAATCCGCGATGGCTCAACTTGTCGGTCAAATGCACCGGGCGATGCTACTGTACAACATACACGACCCAATCTTGATGCTGCGAACCGCCGAGGCGAAATATCAAAACGCCCAAGGGAAATCATGGCACTACATCTACGCGCAAAAGCGGGCTTACCACGAGACGCAATTCGCCTACAGCGAAGACTGGAAGATAACCGAAGCCATTGACTTCCTCGCCATCGGAACTGTATCCGAAGGCGATACACCCCCTATTTGCCAACAGGAAAATACAGGGGGGGATGTTATACACATCCCCGCGGAGCACCGCGGCCCGGCCGGCCCCTACGGGACGCTCGGCCGGGCCGCCATCGACCCCGGAGGCGGGACATGACACAAAAATCGCCCCGCTCCACACCCCGGAATATCCAACTTTGCAACTCAGGTCGGAGGCACTACGCGCGGTGTACGCCCAAACCCCGCACAACGCACCGCCAGAGAGAGACCACGGGGGAGGCTACATCTC
>JAJZNY010000097.1 GCA_021852245.1 Planctomycetota bacterium
AACATGTTCCGCCAGCAGTTCAAACGCCAGTGTGCTCATGGCATCACCGGCGAGAATTGCCACCGCATCTCCATACACCTTGTGATTGGTCGGTCGGCCGCGTCGCAGATCGTCATTGTCCATGGCGGGCAGATCGTCGTGTACGAGCGAAAAGCAATGGATCAGTTCCAGCGATGCCGCCGCCGGCAGGGCGTCATCAAAGCTCCCGCCGACCGCCTGGGCTGAAAGCAGGGCCAGCGCCGGGCGTACCCGTTTTCCCGGGCCGAAAAGGCTGTATTCAATGGCCTCCTTCAATAAAGCCGGCACACCTTCCCGCGACGCGATAAAATCCCGCAGAAAATCATCGGTGCGCTGCGTGGTGTTCTGGAGTATGGCTTTATGATCCAGCGTCTGAATTTGAACCGAGGCGTTTGGCATCGACATCCTTCCGATCTGAAAACCGCAGTATTATAAAGGAAAGGGCGGCAGTTCCGCGAGTGTCGCAGAATCCTGCCGCGCCTGCCGGAATCCCGGTGATAAAAATGCCCGATCGGCGGAGAAAGTGAAACGGACAGACCTCATGACCATGGATGCCCGCCAAAACGGGGAAAAAGTCAATCCTTCGGCCGCCCGGCCACCGCCCGCCGGGGATACTGACGGCAGTTCACCTTCGTCGCAACCCACTCCCCGCTTGCGGCATCATTGCGGAACGCGGGCCAACGCGTTTATGCAGCGGGTTGCCGGCGCCTGCCTGCCGCTTGCCTATCTCATCGGTTGGTTTGCCACCTGGTGGTTCTGGCTGCGGGATCGAGAGGCGCGGGAGAGCAGTTGCGATTACCTCCGGCGTCTGGAACCGAATCGCTCAAAAATAAGTCTGCTTCTGCGGGTCCATAAACACATGTATAACTACGCGCTTTCGCTCATCGATTGCAGCGCCATGCTGACGGGACTGGGAAAAAAATTCACCGTGGCATGCCCAAACAGGGACGCGCTTCTTGACGCCATCCAATCCCCCGGCGGCCTGCTGATCCTCACGGCACACGTCGGATCGATCGAGATCGCCGCCCCCCGCATGTCGCAGTTGCTTGGCGTCCGCAGGGCGCACTTTGTGATGTATCAGGATATGTCCGATGAGACGGAGCGGTTTCGGGCCGAGAAATGGCGGTCGCTTCAAACCTTTAACATCATCAATTCAATGGATGCCCTTGCCGCAAGTATTCAAACCGCACGGGCGCTGATGGCGGGGGAGGTGGTCGGCATGCGCGCCGACCGCAGAGTGTCCGACCGGTACATCCCCGCCGATGTCTTGGGAGCCGAAGTGCGTCTGCCGCATGGGCCCTTCATGGCGGCAGTTGCCACGGGGGCGACCGTGGTATTTGCATTTGCATTTCGCACGGGATATCGGCGTTATGAACTCTGTGTCAGCATGCCCCGAACTTATCAGGTCGACGACCCGGATGACAAACCGCGACTCGCACAGCGGGTCGCCACGGAATATGCATCAGCGCTTTCTGATGCGCTTCGCCGATTTCCGCTCCAGTGGTTTAATTTCTATCCCTTCTGGGAAGCGGCCAGCGCCCCGCAACAGGGCGCCAGGACCGCCGAAACTTCCAATACCGGCTGATTTTCTTTTTGCAGCGTCCCGTCGGCCGCGAACGTGCCGTGCCCCTGGGACGTCAGATGGATTTCCATGGTGCACCCATCGCCCGGTCGCACGGGTAGATGAAATTTGACGCTCTGAATGGTTTTGTATTCAAGCCGATATCCGAAGGATTGGAGAATCTCCAGCACCAGTTCCAGCAGGCAATGGCCGGGGGCGATGGGATCGCCGGGAAAGTGGCCTTTGAACATGATCGCATCGGGTGGAAAGTGGGCGGTAGCACGGTAACGCTGAGACGCTGCATCCTGCTCGAGATTGGATAATTCAATCCCGGACGGCAGGCGGACAGTGCAGTGCGGATCCCTCACGATGCCCCCGTTTTGGTCCGAATGAAATCGGCCAGTGAGCCGATAGTCGCCAGCGCGGCGCGGCTCGCGGGGTCTTGATCATCAAGGCGGACTGAAAAGTGCTTATCCAGCAGGACGGCGATTTCCAGCGCGTCAACGGAGTCCAATCCGAGCCCCGGTTTGCCAAAGATCGGCGTTTCCGCGGTTATTTCCGCAATCGGTACCTTGAGTCGAAGATTTTTATGCAGCAATTCGATGAGTCGCGTCTGAATATCAGGCATTGGTTGTCCGATGAGAAAGATACAATCTTCCAGTGCAAACGATCCGGTCGCCGATCTGAGCTCGGCCGATACACAATGATTTGCCGCCGTAATCCAGCACATGTTCCACGATAAGCTCGATGGTAAAAGGGGGGGCGGGCAGGGGGAAAAATTCAACATCCCGCAACTGGGCCAGCCGCAGGTGCCCAAGGGCGCCCGCTTCACGACCCGCCTTGGCGGCGGCATAACACGCGGCAATCTGCGCGAGCATTTCAATCAGCGTAGTCGGCCGAAAATTTTCAACAGATTCGTTTTTTGGGCAATCGCGATTCGGGATGTATTTGCTGCCGGCTGCGGTATTTGCATTCACAAGCCAGGCCCGGTCAATCCAAATCGCGGGATTTTTATGCGGGATCATGTCAACTAAATTGGTAATTCTTGCGACCTCCAGTCTATTGCCGCGTGTGACAATATAACCGGGGAACGGGTCGCAGTGTACCCTTGGTTTGGGTTGGTAACTGACTTTCTCGTGCGGCATACGCAAAATATACCAGCAAACGGGTTATACTCGTTCCCTCGGATGGATTGAGCTAACGCAGGCAAGGTTTCAGGCGTTGAGCCGTTAATCCTACGGCTCATCCATCAGGCTTACTGCCGGATGATGTGGCATCAGTGACTCGCGGCGGCAGCCGATATGGATTTCACGGATAGGGCCGGTCTGCGGGGGCGGTATTTTGCGACGCTGGCGAGACAGTGAGGATGTTGTGATAAATAAGCAGGCATTGAAAGACCCCAGAACAATCAAACTGCTATCAGCCGCGCTGGTATTTGTCATTGCGGTGGTGTGGCTGGTACTTCATATAGGCGACTTTTTCGGACCGCCGCCGAATCGGATCGTGGCATTTTATCAGTACCAACGAATGAATGACCGTACTCGGCGCTGGCTCCGTTTTCGCCACCCCGATCAGTCCGCCACTCCTCCCCAACCTCGGATGATTTACGAATTTGCCGGCCGAAAGGACCGCATCCAACTCGTGAAATATCCTGATAATCCGAAAATCAGTCTGATGGTCGACGAATTGCCTCCCCGCGGGAATGGAAACTGGCGGCGGCAGCACCCCAAGTGGCTTGATACGGTGCTGAACATCAACGATCCGGTGGAGCAGGCGTTAACCTTCGCGACCATGCGTGGCACGCAGGCCGTCAGATTCTGGCTCATCAGTTGCGGAGCCGATTCGGCGGCGATCACCCAGGCGAAACTCTCTGCCGCAAATTTCACCGCCGCCCGGTCGCTGCTTGATACTCAGGAACGTGAGGGGCTGGTTCACCCGCATCTACTTCATAAAATTGAAAAGAATCTGGCGATATTCCTCAAGATGCCGGGAGATCCGGTGAAGGATCCCACACGGCAACATATGGCCAGGAAAATCTACCGCGAGGGAAATCAGTTCTATGATGAACTCGAAGCCAAACGGATGAAATATACCTTGCGATACGTCAAGGCGATTGAATCGAATTTGTCGTCGAGTGTCAAAACGCGTATCACCCGTCGGATTAATCGAATCCTGGCTCGGTTTAAGAAAAGCTGATCCGAGCGACGATCTTAAGCCCCAAAGCCCGGTGAAACTCTCCGAATTTCCGCCCGGCGTTGTAACCACCTCGGGCTCTCATTGCCTTGCGAGTCCATGGCCATGAAAAAAGCTGATTTCCCTCGTCCCCCGCGCGATTCCGTATCGGTTCCGTCCCCAACTTTCCATTCTCGCCCGCTGAGCCCCAATCCCTGCTCCCATCTCTTTTCCCGTGAATATCCTGCGTAAGTCGGTATAATCTCAGACGGCTGGAATTTGGTGCGTTAGCCTGTTATCCGAGACATTGGAGGTCGAGGTACACATGCCTGTTAAGTCTCAACCACGTCACAAGCGATTACTCAGGCTCTGCCTGGTGCCTGTTGGCTGGGCGCTCTGGCTCTTCATCCTCCTTTCCATGCTCTC
>JAJZNY010000226.1 GCA_021852245.1 Planctomycetota bacterium
CGAGTCGCCCTCTGCTCCCTCCTTGTGAACAAAAAACGCTTTCCACCACAAGGACCCAAAGCCACAAAGACAAAATATTTGCCTGAACAATTCTTTGCGTCCTTTCGTTTCTTTGCGGTTGGTAATTTCTTTCGGCCTCTTTGTGAATAAAAAGGGTTGTCGCCACGAAGGCACGATTACAGTGGCTGGTCAGTAGATTCAGTACCTGTCCCGTGTGCCGAGAATCGTTGTTTCCCGGCGCGCCGGGACTCGTTGACGCCCCCCCCGTATCCGCGCCGCGACGGCCTGCCAGAAAGAGCTTTCAGAGACTTAATGGCTCGGAATTAATTGCGGAT
The DNA here is from genome assembly GCA_021852245.1 of Planctomycetota bacterium. The sequence goes on from JAJZNY010000226.1 coordinate 336, forward strand.
GTATTGGCAGGAACCAAATTCGAAAATGGAGCCAGGGGGTCACCCGCCTGATTTAGCCAATCCACAATGTTTGGCAATATCTCCGAACTTTCTCCCCCACCTCCTGTACCTCTTTGTAAGAAAAACACTCCTCTCTGATCCTTTTTATTTACGGTTATTTACAAGGAGGAAACGGAGGTATGTTGAGGTGGGAAAGAACGCAGGGTTTCGCCAGCTTCACGCACGTTTCGGGATTTTTCAATTGCCGCGGTTACCATATTCTGCGCATTACACAACGAAGTCGAATTTTTATCCGCTGCCGGATGCGCCTGCATGTGCCGCCAACGCTATTCATGCCGCCACTCAATAGAAGATGAGGTGTGTTGGAACCTTTGAGCCAGCAAGATCGGATATTGGTGGATGTCCACAATTATTAAACATGTCCGGGGATCAGCCAAGACGAAACATCGTGGTGAGTTCCGCCGGCACGCTATTGCGCATGCCACCAAGAAACCCCAGGGCTTTGAGGTCAACGTCCTCGCCGCGCATACGCATAATGAAGTCGCGAAGGTCTTTCTCGACGGCATCGAGGGCGGCAGGGGCAGTCGTGGGATCGAGAATCTGGAATAATCGGAGGATATCGTTCTTGTGCTTCTTGATCGCCTTACTGTCAATCCGCTCGCCGTTGCTCTGACGCCGGGTCAGGTCGAGCCAGGAGCGCGCCTTCAAGGGCGCAAGATGCATTGCGCCCGCCGCCGGAAGTCCCTTGACTTCCTGCCGCCCGGCTTTGACGAAATTGTAGTAGCCGGTATGCCAGCCGTTGCGCCGCCTCCAGTGGAATGAAAATTTGCCCGCCCCCCCCGGAGCTGTGCATGAGCTGGCCCATACGAAACGATTTCCGAATCCGCGATTGTTTTTCTTGCAATGTGACATTCTGCGTGCAATAATCCCATACTGCGTTTGCTTTTCACGGAAATTGCATGGTTAATAGTGATTTTCAAGACAACCAAAGCGTTCGCCCGGCTGGTTATGCTGCCCTCGTCAAAATGCTGGACATTGCGGCGATACCACACTGGCACGAATCCATGGTCGCCTCTAGTGGAGGGCATCGTATCGAAACCGAAGGCGGTATCGTACGCGAAACCTTTACTGCCCGGTACTGGCCAGGCGATGCCCTGGCCGATCACCTCGAATTCGCGCTCAAATATGATGGGGTGAATCTGGCGATCCTCGCGCGTATCTTCAGCGCAGCCGGCGCTGCTCAAATTGCATCTTACGTCGGAAGCAAACCCACCGGCAAATACGCTCGGCGTATCTGGTATTTGTATGAATTGTTCACGGGGGAAAAACTTCCCCTGAACGATGTGAAACGATGCAGCTATGTCCCTCTGCTGGACGCAGACGCATACATAACCGCCGATGCCGCCAAACCCATTCCACGGCAATGTATCCATGACAACCTGCTTGGGGATGGACGATTCTGCCCGGTCGTACGGCGCACCGAAACAATCCAGCGATACCTGGACACCGATTTCAAAACACGATGCCAAAAGATGGTGGCTGCCTATCCGCCAGAACTTATCCGGCGGGCACTGAGTTATCTGTACACAAAGGAAACGAAGTCATCCTTTGAAATCGAGCACATCACACCTGACGCCAACCGCACCGAACGGTTCGTTGCGCTGCTGCAACTGGCGGAAAAAGATGACTTTGGCGAGAAATCACGGTTGCTGGAGTTGCAGAATCGGATTGTTGATCCTCGTTTTGCCGCCCCGGATTACCGCGCCTCGCAGAATTACGTAGGCGAAACCGTGGCCATGGGGCGGGAGCGGATTCACTTTGTCTGCCCCAGACCCGCTGACGTCGCCAGCCTGATGGCCGGGTTGATTGCGGCCCATCGGCGCATGGATGGAGCCGGCATTCACCCTGTGATCCATGCCGCCACCATGGCGTATGGGTTTGTTTTCGTGCATCCGTTCGAGGATGGCAATGGTCGTATCCATCGTTTCCTGATTCACAACATCCTGGCCCGCCGCGGCTATACGCCGCCAGGGTTGATGTTTCCAGTGTCCGCGTCCATGCTGAAAGATCCCGCTGCCTATGACGCTTCGCTGGAAGCTTTCTCCCGTCCGCTGGCACCGTTGATCGAGTATGCGCTTGATGCAGAAGGACGGATGACTGTTAAAAACAACACGGCGGTTTGGTATCGCTTCATCGACATGACGGCGCAGGCGGAAGCGCTATTCGGTTTTATCGCCCGAACTATCGAGACGGAATTAAGCGAAGAGCTTGCTTTCCTGGCTGGTTACGGCCGAGCGAAGGCTGCGATGCAGGCCGTTGTGGACATGCCGGATCGTCAGATTGATTTGTTTATTCGCTGCTGCCTTCAGAATCATGGTCGCCTGTCGGCTGCCAAACGCGGCGGTCACTTTGGCTCCCTGACTGACGAAGAGATAAGCCGAATGGAGGGTATAATTCAGTCGCACTGGCCTTCCATTACCCGCCACTCGTGACCAGCGCCGTGATAAGACTACGGCTGCGCTAGCCGGCAGGTACGGCCACGCTTGGAAGGATTGGCGATTACCAGGAAGCCGTCCTGCACCCACCTCTGGGCCAAAGCGCGAGCGCCACGTGGCGAGAGTTTCAGCAACTCGGCGATCTGGGGTGTGGTGATCTGGGCCCATTCATCAAAAAGGGGCAACACCCTGCGCTGGCGGGCGTCCAGCGAGCGAATCCAATCCGAGCGGTCGCCGGCGGGGGTGGATTGCTGCATCTTCGCGCGTACTGTTTCGAACGATGCCGCCATGCCGGCGATGAAGTATCCAACCCAACCGCTGATATCGGACTCGGCCCGCCCCAGGTAGTAGTTGTGGCCGTCGCCCACATCGAGCGCCGCATAGTAGTCGCGCAGGTTCCTGGCGTAATACTCCTCAAGGTTGTAGATGCCCCGCAGCCCGTAGCCGTGCTGATGCAGAACCGTGTTGGTCAGCAGGCGAGCGACGCGGCCGTTGCCATCATAGTACGGATGGATCGTGGCGAACTGATAATGAGCGATGGCGGCGACGATCGGGATCGGCACATCGGCGACATGCCGGTTGATCCAGTCCACCATCTCTTTCATCAGCGCCGAGACGTCGCCAGCCTCCGGAGGCATATAAATGATGCCGCCGCTGCTGGAATCCCGAATGACGTTCTGTCCGTCGCGATACGGCGTAGGCGTCCATCGCTTCTTGCCCCCGGCCATTACCAAGGCATGAAGGGTGCGGATATAGATTTCGGTGATGGTCGAATGTTCGGACGCGTAGGATTCGGCATAATCCAGGGCGGCATAGTAGCCCTTGACCTCTTTTTCGTCCCGCTCCCGCTGACGAATCCGCTCGCCGCGAATCACGACCTGTTCGACCTGGACTGGCGTAAGCCGATTGCCCTCAATCTGCGTCGAGTAATGCGTGGACACCAGCCGGGCGCTTTGGCGCAGCCCCGCCAGCACCCGCTCATTCAGCGGCAAAACCGCCACCATTGCTCGGGCGGCTTCGATCCGCATCAGATCGCGTGCGACCTGGCTCGATATGGTGTAATGTGGCGCGAAACTCATGCCGTTATTATGCCGTTAACGTGCCGTTATGGCAAGACAATTCCGGCCGTGGAAACGTCGAACGCATGAGCATTACCCAATGCTCCCTACCAGCGCCGTGATCGCCAATCTGATATACTCCGGCAGTGCTGGCCAGCGCTGGGCGACCAGGACTAAGTTGGCGTCCGGCTCAACTGCTGCGGAATATGCTGTGGGCGATTTTGAAATCGCTGGATTTTACGGGTTTTCGGGGTTTGTTCCGTTCCTGTCCCGAGAACATTGGTG
>JAJZNY010000272.1 GCA_021852245.1 Planctomycetota bacterium
CGGTCCAGCAGCCGCTGCATGATCTGGAACAGATAGGTCGATTTGCCGCTACGGCGAACGCCGATACAAACCGAGGCCTTGCCGGAAACGGCCTGTAGCGATACCCGACGTGGCACCCCGGTTTCCAGCTGACTCTCGTGAAAGTCCAGAATCATGGCCTTAAGCTTTTCTATCATAGTCGGCACATCGGTCATATTTATTACCAGTTAAGACGTATACTGGTAATAAATATAGCCGGTTATGGCGTGGTGTCAAGGGCGTTTCCGCAGCGGCACAGCTCCACTTGCGGCGGTCTTCGTATTTCCCCGCAGCCACGGCTTTCTGACCGACCAATTGAACTGCACATCGGTTTCCATTGCCACCAACATCGCCGAGGGCGACAGACGGCCGGCCATTAATTCCGGTTAATGTGATTGGGTAAATTGGCAGATGCGAATGTTCCCCTTGGGGAGATGGGCGATCACTTCCAGCCGCCCCCCGAGCGCCTCGACCACCCTCCGGAGCGTGCTGATCTGCATGTCGTCCTGCTTTTCCAGCTTGGAAAGACTTGGCTGAGTGACACCGAGCGATCTGGCCAGCTCCTGCTGGGTGAGCCCGACCGACCGGCGAATTTCAGATAGCAGCATTTCGGCCATCATTTCTTTGGCCTGTGTCTCGGCCACTTTGCGCTGCCGGGGCGTCATCCTTGCCCGAAGTTTCTGGTATGAACGGTGTTTCATGGGATTAAACCTTCTCTCCTTAATTGTTTAATGTGTTCGTCGTACAAGCGGTCGGCCGCCGAAATCATGTGTTCGTAGAATCGTTCGTCGCCGGTTTTGTCACCGCCGAAATCACCCGTAAACTCAACCTGCCACACGTTGAAATTATAACCTTTGGGTAATATGCATCAAGGGCTATATCCTGCCGCGTGGCCGCTGCGCCAGTATCGTTATGGGTAAGGCCGTGATCGCGGATATGCACCCCCATTTTGGCCGACGGACAAAATGGAGCAGGAGCATTGAGAGAATAGAAAGTAGAGCAAAGTAAGGCTGAGACAAAAGAGTGGCTGCCGCTGAGACGAAACACCTCCTGCGGTCTACTCTCAACCCCGAAGCAGTCGTGGCGTTCGCCTTTGAAAAACTGATTGTCCATCAGAGGGCCGTGTCGTACGCAGATCGGATCGCTGCGATGACCGGAAAGTTTCCTCGGGGCTACGGCTTCCTTTCCGACCAATGGAATCGGGCATGCGCTTCCATCGCCAGGAATCTGGCCGGGGGAAATGGACCATTCACCGGGGCCGAACTGCACTGGCATACCGCAAAACCTCCTCGATGCAGCGTTTACAAGGGCTGCGGCTAACGCCACCATCACGGCAATGATGGACGTGCGGCACCGAATAAGTTAGGATTATGAAATGATTACGAGACTTTACGCCAACAATTTCCGCTGCCTGGTGGCCTTTGAGGTTAAGTTTGACCCCTTCGCCGTTTTGTGTGGAGCCAACGGGGCGGGCAAAAGCTCGGTATTCGACGCGCTACGCCTGTTGCGAAACCTTGGGACTGGGGACGCATTGCTCGGCGGGTCGGGTGAAAACGACGTCACCAGATTGGAGTTCACCGAATGGCTCGACAGCAGGGTACAGGAGTTCGAACTGGGTTTGCGCGTGGGCGGACACGAGTTTGAATACGTAATTCACATCGAGCAAACGAATGACAACGAAAGGCCGCGAGTAATCCGCGAGAAAGCTCTGTGTGACGGTCAGCCGCTGTTCGAGCGAGATCTGGACGGTGTTCGGTTTTTAAGGGCGGACGGGAATCAAGCCTTTTTTCCACTCGACTGGCGACAAGCGGCGCTTTCGGCTATCCAGCCGCGCGGCATACATTTGGATAAACTCACGCTACTCCAGGAGGAAATGGCACGGTTGCTTATCCTTCGCCCGAATCCCCGCAGCATGGAGCGGGAGAGCAAGGCAGAAGCGCGCCACCCCGACCTATCGCTGATCAATCTGACTTCGTGGTATCGCTCACTGTACCAAGAGCAGGAATGGAGCGACGCGCTGCGGGAGGCGCTGCGGGATGTTTGGCCGGACTTCAGATCATTTAAGCTCGTAGATGTCGGCATGAACACAAAAGCCCTGCAGCTTCGATTTGAAAGTGAGTCAAGCAAGCAAACACTTCTGTTCTTTGAACAGCTCTCCGATGGGGAACGGGCGCTTATCGCATTGTATATGGTGCGGGCGGCGCTGGAGACGGGCGCCGTGAGGACCGTAACCATCGACGAGCCGGACAACTTCATTGGCCTGCCGGAACTTCAGCCTTGGGTTCTTTCAATGCGCGAACTGCTGGACGAAAAACGCCAACTTTTGCTCATCTCCCATCACCCGGAAATCCTCAGTAATAGCGGGGATGCGAATGGACGCTACCTCTGGCGAGACAATCACACCTCCCCCACCCGCATCGGGCCACTCAAGGTGCCGGAAGGAATGACCACTGGGGAGGCGATTGCAAGAGGGTGGGCGCGTGGCGAGTAGGACGCAAATCGTTTGCCTCTGCGAAGGTACGCGAAACAGCATCGATACGGTTTTCATCAATAAGCTGATGAAAACCCTCAGGCCGGCATGGCTTCGCACACACGGAAGTAATGTCATCAGGCCGCAGCCCTGCGGAGGCAGGTCGGAGCTTATCAAACGGACGCCCAAAGAATTCCGTGATTGCTTGAATGCCGGTGGTGATACGACGTTGATGGTGTGGGCGGACTGCGATGACGACTTCACCGACGGCGAGGCGCTTAAGGCTGAATTCTGGAATGAGGCCAATCGGTCGGGAATCGCTCGCGACGACTTCGACCACATTGTTTTCATCTTCGCTAAGGATCGGCTGGAAAACTGGATCGAGTTCTTGACAACTGGACAGACAAGAGAAGATGTCGAAGGCCCCAGGCTTGAGGGCAGCAAAGCAGCGGCTGAAGCAGCAAAAAAACTGGCGGACATTTGCAGAGCTGGACGACCGGTACGAAACATGCCCCCTTCGCTCCTATGGTCGTGCGAAAACTGGCGGGTGCTCGTCAAGCGTATGCAGCCTCGGTAATAGGATTCTACCGAGCCAGCGAGGGTACCAAGTGGACGATCAACACCACCGGAATCGGTCGGCCAGCCGGGGTAGTTGCCAAGACTGCACCGGAAAACGACGCCGGGTCAGGTAATCAGGAGGGTACACAAGGCCGGGCGGGGCTGGAAAGGGGTCGAATTGAGGCAGGAATTTTCATCCAGTTTGGTGTAGTAACATGACGCCATGACGCCCCATGACGCTGGTTTCCGTATGAACAGAAAAGATCATTCTCATATAGCGTCATAGGGAAAGTGGCGTCATGCACCGTCATGGTGTCACAAAACCCGCATTATTTTGCAAATAACGCCACTTCCGTGACGCACCGGCGGCTGCCATTTTGGCATTGCAAGGCTCCGGCGGGGTGCCCAGACCGCCCTGTGTACCGCTTCGCGGCTTCATGTGATATCTGACTATGCCCTCGTCCTCTGCGTTCCCCCGCGCCCCCTGCGGTTAAATCCGTTTCTCTCCTTTCCCCTGCGGTTGGCGGCAGTCCACCGCGATGGCCACCGGCGGATAAATCCACCGGCTGACATTCGCCATTGTCGCCGCTGGCCACGATCTGGGGCGAAGTCACGGATGCGACACACGCCCGACGAAAGTTTGACACTCGCATCCCGTATCGCTACCGTGGTTTCATTGGTTACGCCGATTCCTGCTGATTCGAATCGGGGAGGTCATGATGAACCCGGTATTTCTCTCGCGTGTGCAGTTCGGCCTCACCATCTCCTTCCATTACATCTTCCCCCCTCTGAGCATCGGATTGGGCCTCATGATGGTCATCATGGAGGCGCTCTATCTGAAGACTGGCAAAGCGGTCTATTCCCAGATGGCCCGCTTCTGGACCGGCATCTTCGCCCTCACCTTCGGGCTTGGCGTCGCCACCGGTATCGTGATGGAATTTGAATTCGGCACCAATTGGGCCAACTATTCCCGATTCGTTGGCAGTGTGTTCGGCGGTCCGTTGGCGATGGAAGGTATCTTCGCGTTTTTCCTTGAATCCGGCTTTCTGGCCATACTGCTCTTTGGCCATGATAAAGTCGGCAAACGCCTGCACTTT
>JAJZNY010000208.1 GCA_021852245.1 Planctomycetota bacterium
CGGCAACAACGATCCAGATGATTTCGCAGCGTGCCGGGGCCAACATCGCCGCGGTGAATTATTACTTCGGCAGCAAGGAAAAACTTTACAATGAGGTACTCGCCTACGGTCGGCAGATCACCGGCGAATCGGCGGATACCCCGCCGGAGCTCAAACCGGGCGAAGATCCGCACGCGGCACTGGAGTTGTTTATCCGCCAATATTTGGCCCGGCTCGTGAGTCCGAATCGGCCGCAATGGTATAACAAAATGGTGGCCCGGGAGATCGCGGAGCCGACCAGTGCCCTCGATGAGTTGATCCGGATTAAGATTGAGCCGATGCGAACCCGGCTGTCAGCGATTTTGCGGCGCCTGCACGACAATGTACCGGCCGAGCTGGAACAGCAGTTCATGGAATGCGTCGTGGGGCAGTGCCTGTTTTACTATCGGTGTCGTCACGTCATTCTGCGTTTGCGGGGTAAGACGGAATATACGGAAGAATTGATCGACGAAATTGCCGCCAACATCGCCCGCTTCTCGTTGGGCGGAATAGCATCTTTGATGGAAACGCAACCGACCGGGACGGCAGCAAACTAATTACGGATGTGGACAGTGGGGAATAATAGAATAATAACGGAATATGGGCAACCGGCAGAGAAGGGCACGCATAAGGCTTACGCCGGAAGTTTAATTTGGAGTACAAGCTGATATGACACAGACTGACCTGCAACCCGCACCGCCACCGGGTGCCGGAGAGACATTTCGCAGCACCTCGCGCCCACCGCAGGCTGCCGCGCCGCCGGAGAAGAATGGAAAACGTAAAAAGGGTTTCCTGATCGGCGGCCTTGTGATTTTGATTCTCGGCCTGGCGCTGGGCATTCCGTATTACATTCACTCGCTGAATTATGCGTCCACGGACGATGCCTTTATTCGGGCTCACATAACGGCGGTGGCACCGCGCGTTGCTCAGCAGATATTAAAGGTTGACGTGCTGGATAACCAATATGTGAAAAAAGGGACGCTTTTATTAACCTTGGATTCACGCCCCTACGCCGCCCAGGTTGCCATCCTCAAGGCCCAAATTCAGAACGCCGAGGCAAAAGCCGCCGCATCCAATTATGAGCTGGGTTTAACGCGTCAACGTGCAACAGCCGCACTGGATCAGGCCATTGCCGGCGTTCAGATTGCGCGGGCAGGCCTCGCCACCGCACAGGCGGCGGTTCTGCAGGCGGCCAGTACGCTGGCACAGGCGGAGGCGTCGGTAGCATCGGCTGCGGCAGATGTGGCACGAGCCAGAGCCAATCTCGCGGCCGCGATGGCCACATCCCAGCGGGCCAACAGCGATTACCGTCGTTATCGGGGGCTGGTGAAGACCGGCGACGTCACGCCTTTTCAGCTCGATACCTATCGCGCCGATGCCGTGACCGCTGCGGCCGACGTTCTTGCCGCCCGCAAGACCCTGCTGGCGAAGATCGCGTATGTGAAGCAGGCGAACGCCAATGTGCTTGCCGCCAAGGCGGGCATACAGGCGGCCAAGGCGGGTGTTCAGCAGGCCAAGGCGCAGTTGGTTGAGGCAAAGGCCAAGGAAGCCGCCTATGACGTAGTGCCGCAGCAGGTGGGGCAGAAGCGGAGCAATGTCAGTTCCAGTGAGGCAACCATCAAGCAATTGAAAGCCCAGCTGGCGCTGGCGGAACTTAATTTGTCATACTGCAAAATTTACGCCCCGGTCAGCGGGTACGTAACCAAAAAAGCCATTGAACCGGGCGACTATGTTTCCGTCGGCCAGAGCCTGCTGAATATTGTCAGTAAAAAAACATGGGTGGTGGCGAATTTCAAGGAAACCGATTTAACCCACATGAAACCGGGGGATCCGGTGACGATCAGCGTCGATGCGTATCCGCAATTTACGTTTCACGGCTACGTGCAGAGCATTCAAGCAGGCAGCGGTGCCGCGTTCAGTCTGCTGCCGCCTGAAAATGCCACCGGCAATTTCGTGAAGGTGGTGCAGCGTATTCCCGTCAAAATCCTCTTCAAGCATCTGCCGAAAAATGCCCCGTTTCTTGTAACGGGCATGTCGTGCGAGCCGGAGGTGAAAATACAATGAGCGCGGCCGCCGCGATTCCCCAGCCGGCTCGACCGGCCATGAATCCGTGGGTCATAGCGCCCGTGGTTGCGATGGCGGCGTTCATGGAGGTGCTGGACACCACCATTGCGAACGTTGCCCTGCCGCACATTGCCGGCTCGCTGGCGACATCCATTGACCAGAGCACCTGGGTGCTGACCAGCTATCTGGTGGCCAACGCCATCGTGCTGCCGCTGAACGGGTTTTTCAGTGCCGCATTCGGTCGCAAGCGCTATTTCATGGGATGCATGGCGCTATTTACGGTCAGTTCCCTGATGTGCGGGATGGCGCCGAATTTTTCGATCTTGATTCTCTGCCGGATATTTCAGGGACTGGGCGGCGGCGGTCTGCAACCCGGTGCCCAGGCGATTTTGCGGGATGTCTTTCCGCCTGAAAAAATCGGGGCCGCGATGGCCACCTACGGGATTGTGGTGGTGGTTGCGCCGGTGCTCGGCCCGCTATTGGGTGGCTTTATCACCGACAACTTCACGTGGCGATGGTGTTTTCTCATTAATGTGCCCGTCGGCATCATCACCCTTTTCTTTCTCTCCATCCTGCTGCAGGACAATCCGAGCCATCGGCGGATTAAACTCAGCGAAACGAAGATTGATTACCTGGGTCTTGGGCTGCTGGCGGTCGGTCTGGCCAGCCTGCAGATCATGCTGGATCGGGGCGAGGATGCGGACTGGTTTGCCTCGCCGCTCATTCGGACGCTGGCCATAGCCGCCGTCCTTGGCATCTCCCTGGCCGTCTGGTGGGAATGGCGACACAAAAGCCCGATTGTCAATTTTCGCATGCTCAAAGACGTGAAGAATTTCGGCTTTGCCACCTTTGGCATGTTCATGTTCGGCAGCATTCTCTACGGCAGCACGACGCTGCTGCCGCTGCTGGTGCAGAGGATGTTCGGTTACGATGCACGGCAGGCGGGGATGGTACTGGCGCCGGGCGGAATCGTGGTATTCTGCCTGATGCCGCTGGTGGGTTTTCTCGTCCCGCGGGTGGCGACGCGCTGGCTGATCAGTTTCGGAGTTTTCTGGAACGTGGTTGCACTTTACCTGATGTCACGCCTGAGCCTGCATGCGGATTTCAGTTCGTTGGCGATGTGCCGCGTGGTGCAGGGGTTGGGGCTGGCGTTTCTCTTCGTGCCATTTAATACCGCCGCATTCGCGTTCGTGCCCAAGCAGAAGCTGGCGGACGGATCGGGCATTATCAATCTGGCGCGGAATATCGGTGGAAGTGTCGGCATTTCGCTCTCGGTAAGCTTTGTCAAGCAGGTTGCCCAGATCCATCAGAATTATCTCGTCGGCCGCGTCGATGTTCTCAATCCGGCGTATCGATCCAGTCTGCACACATTAACTGGCGCCTTTGTGCACGGCGGACTGGCGATCTCGGCTGCCGGCCGGGCGGCGCAGGCGGAAATTTACAACATGGTCAGCCGTGAAGCGCACATGCTGGCGTATGTGGACGCGTTCCGCGTGCTGGCGATTGTGTTTTTATTCGTATTGCCGATTGCGGCGGTGCTTAAAACGCCTTCGTTCAAGAGCGCCCCGGTCGTGGTGGAGTGATATGTATGCAACCGGTTAGAACTTTGATTTCCATGGTCGCCATTGCGGCCGTTTCGCTGGGATTATCAGGTTGTATCAATCAGACGCAGGAAGTGGATCACTACCGTGACATCCTCCATGCCACCCCGCAGCCCCTGCCGCGGAAAGTGCCGCATCTGCTCACGCTCGCCGGGGCGCTGCATATGGCCAATGATAATAACGAATCCTTGGCGATTGCGGGCGAAAATTATCTTCAGGCGCTGATTGCCAAAGATCGGGCATTCGCCAATTTCTTCCCCACCGTCAGTCTGGCGCCGACCGATTATCAGCGGCGTGGATTCAATGAAACGCAGTTCCCTCCCGGATTCGGCAATCTGTTCCAGACACATTATTTCGACACGCCTCTCGCCGCGACTCTGAACGTCAACATCCTGCGTGATTCCACCGCCATCTCGGCCGCGGGATCATACACCGGGGTGCAGAAATCGCTGCTGACT
>JAJZNY010000254.1 GCA_021852245.1 Planctomycetota bacterium
CGTACTGCCGATGCTCGGGACGGTAAGCGGTATCTTTCTGGTGCGCGTGATCCTCCTGGTGCTTATTTTGTGGTGGATGGCGACCCATGGTATCACCGGCGCTAATCTTACCGCCGTCTGGATCGCCGTCTTTATCGATCTGTCCTACCGAGGGGTATTTAATACTCTCGTGTTTAATCGTTCGAAATGGCACCAGAAGCGCATCTGATAAACCCGATTAGGCCACCCTGATGTCGCCTGTAGACAGAGTGCCACGATCCCACGCAGGGCAGGTCCGAAATATCGGGCGAGATAATTTTTTCAGGTCGCTTAATGCGGACGTGTTATGGCCGGCAACGCCGGCCGATCACGACGGTAAATGCTTTTTTGCCGCAGGGGTACGCAGAGGTTGAGGTTACTGAGGCCGCGAGCTGGCGATGCCGCTCGCTCCGGCTCCGCGAACCCCCATTGATGCTTCATTAACTGCGACCATAACACGGCATCAAAATGGAATTTTTACCCAAATGTTGACGCGAGCGTCCTTGGCCCGAAGGCCGCACTGGTGAAGGCAGCGGACGTGCCGCCTACCCCCCTTCGTCAGTCTGTCAGTCTTTCCTCTTCCGAGTGAGGCGCTCCAGGGCGGCGATCTCCTCATCGGACATCCCCGACCCGCCCTGAACCGGCGGCGCGGGAAGGTGTGGTTTACCCACCACATAACCACGGCGATCGGGATCCGCGCTGGGCGGGGAACCGTCCCCACCATCCCCCCGCTGCATTTGGTTCCGCAGTTCGAGGTATTTGGCCACTGCCTGCCAAACTAAGATGGCGGAAACCGCCAACGCGAGCACGCCGAGCTTGATAAAGGTCGCGTTAACCAGGCCACCCCTGCCCCAGAAGATGCTGCCGTGGTGGGTCCAGTTCTGCAGGCCAGCAACCACCGGCACCAGCCCGATTGCCACGACGGCGAAGATCACATAGACGCGAATCTCTTTCCTCGCTATCTCCGCCCGCACCGCAACGGGGGCCTTTGCCAATTCCCGCTGGCGCTTCATGTAGGCCAAATCGTGGTCGATCACGCCCGTCTTCTTCTGGTACACGAACATGAGTACCAATACACCCACCATCCCGAGGAAGCAAGCCAGGAACCCATCCGGTTGGCCCAAGCAGCGGATGTAGAAGTACGCGCACGGTATACCAGTGGCGTAGACGCCCGCCATGCCCAAGGCAACGCACAGGCCGGGGAGGAAGCTTGGCTTCTTGTCGTACCACAGCCGAAGCCGGGCTCCCAAGGGGACGGCGATGACCAGGAGGGCGCAGAGGCATGCGATGGCCATCACCGCATTGAAAACCGTGGGATCGGCCGACGGCCCAACCGTCGCCAGGATCCACAGGGGCGCCTACAATGCTGGGGGGTGTAAGGCCATCTGAGTTTCCACCATGCTTAACCTCCGGGCGTGATGGGCTGCCATTGCCCATTGCTGTAGAGTTGCCACCCGCTTACGGTGCCGTCCGAGTTGAAGTGGGCGTCGATCTGATTCAGGGGGTACGGCGTCGGCGAATAGCCGCGTGTCCGATCGTCATGCAGCCTCGTCACCGTATCCAGTGTCATTCTCTGATACAGATGATTCAGCGCAGGCCGCGTGCGGCGGCAGCTCGATTCCGCGCCGGGCACTGATTTGCCTCTGATGGCAACCATGGCTGGCCCTCAAAATGGGACTCTCCTCGGGATCATAACCTGCCGGGGCGGGGCGCGCAAGTTCCCGTGGTGGGCGCTCGCCGAGGAATCGCCGCCGGGCGCCGCCATCAGCCGGTGCCCGTCACGTCCCCGAATCAGGTATCTCGGCGGACTTTTCCACCCGTGCGAGCCGCTTCTCGATACTGTCGAGCCTGCTTGCGACGCCGGCGGGGCCAGTGGAGGGGCGATCACCGGCGGCCCCCGGTACGGATACGCCCTCTATCTGGCGCGCTGTGAGGAGGTCCTCGATCGCTCGCCCGAGCATCCGCAACTCCAATCCAACCCAAACCGCCAAGATTACAGTCCCCACGCTGAAGAAGAAATACGCCACAAACAAGCTTGACAAAGAATGCGCTCCTTTCACCGCCAACCGCCGGCGTGCCGGCAGCGGTTCAACCTTTCTGCCGGGCCCGCTCGATTGATTTACGCAGTCGCCGCGCCTTGACTGCCAGAATGACGAAGCACACATAGGTGGCAATGAGCAAACCAATGAGCGCCCATTCGAATCCCACTAGGTTTTGGCAGTGTGTTGACATTTCGGTCTCCTTGCTGAGGGCGTCGATTGCGGCCAGCCGAACGGCCACTTCTACCCGGGCTATAAAATCGGGGCTGGGCCTTGCTCCATCCACCGGTCGAGCCTCGGCGAATAATCGCGATTGCGTTCATAGTGCAGCCCCGTCACCGCATTCAGCGTCATCCCCTGATACAGATTACGCGCCAATGGCGGGGTGCGGCGGCGACCCACCTCTGAACCGGGCATTGATTTTTTATCGATGGCGACCATACGAGCCCCAAGGTTTCAGTTACTCTGGAAATCTTAACGCGCGGGGCGGACGGAATCAAACGGCGGGCGCGACTGCCGTCCCCAATTTCCTGATACCCTTTCCAGCGTTACCGCCGGCAAGCCGGCGGCTATTTGGCACCGCAGCCGCCCGGCCTCAGCGTTCCTCAGCGTCCCCTGCGGTGGAAAAAAGCACTTACCGTCGTGCCTCGCACGACCCATGCATGCTCACCTTTCCACTTTCTACTTTCCCCGTTCTGCCGGCGCAGCCGGCCCGTCCCCTGCGGTTAAATCGGTTTCTGTCTCTCCGCAGTTGGTATCTGTTTCCACAACGGCCGCCTCCGGTGGGTGGGGGGGATTCGCCTACTCCACTGGTGCCCTTAGGAATAACCACGCCCGAAAAATCGGGATTTTGTACTTGATCCTTCGGTTCGATTTGGATAGGCTAATTTAAAGAAAAGTGTTTCGGAGCATATCTTATGAGTATCCGTAAAGTCTTATCAGCAGCAGCGGTTTGTCTCTCCAGCGCGTTATTTGTCCCGCACACACAGGCGGCAGTTAATACTCGCGTGCTCATGGATCAGATTTTGCCGCAGACTACGATGAACGATCTGCCACTCAATGATGCGATTACGTATCTCCGCAGCGTTACCGGAGCCAATATTTTCGTTAATTGGAATGTTCTTCAGAATGCGGGCATCTCCAAGCTGACCCCGGTGAGCCTCACGCTGCAGGATGTTTCGGCCCGGAAAACGCTCTCGCTGATTCTGGAAGAGATTTCCCCGCAGACGCCCCTGATTGACTACGTCCACGACAATGTTCTCATGATCACGACAAGAAGCGATGCCAATCGGCGGATGGTCACCCGGGTTTATCCCGTCGGCGATCTGGTTATGACAGTGCCGAATTTCACCAACGCCCCGCAATTCAATCTCTCCAGCGCCACGCAGAACAGTACCTCTCAGGTGAGCAGCCAGGGAGGTGGCGGCATTGGAAACATCGGCGGCGGCGGCAGCATCTTCCAGCAGAATTCGCAACTCAATGCCAGCACCAAGACCACGACGGATCGAGCCAAGGAACTGGTAAGCCTGATTGAATCGACCGTCGAACCGAGTATCTGGACGAAGAATGGCGGTCGTGCCACGATCATCTATTTTAATCGTGAGCTGGTCGTCAATGCCCCGGTCTATGTTCAGCGTATGATCAGCTCAACCGGCCACTGAGACCGGGTGATCGCCGGGTTTATCTTGCGTTACTTCAATCTGCCTTTTCTGGCGCTTGGAGCGGTATGCTTGAGTGGTCATCAGAGGTTCAGCGTGAATTGAGGCTCAACGCATGACACGGGAAAGGAGATGCTTTGTGGAGCGGAGAGTACGTATCGGCTCGCTCAGTGCGGCCGTCTTGACCTCTCTGGCTCTTGTGGCGGCTGCGATGGCCAAACCCACGACACCACCAACGACGAACAAATCTAAAACCGGGAATAACTTCAAATTTCCAAAAGACCCCAACTTCCGCCCGGCCCAGATTGGGCGGGTTATTTTTGTATTGAATGATCCAAAACTCGTCGCAGTGAGTATGCCGAAACTGACAATCAAGCATCTGACCATTGAGCAGGTATTTCGCAAATTCCGCAAACTCTCCGGACAGAATATGGTGAACAACTGGGCCGCCGTCAAAGGATGCGGGGCGAACCTGAAGAAAAAGCGATCGTTCTCCCTGCCGGCGCAAAGCCTGCGGCTGGACATGGCCGTGGCATTAAAACGTTTTGCCCGCAAGCACCGTTTTGTGGTCACCGCGGATCAGAATGTCATTTTCCTGACGACTCAGAAGCAGGATGATCAGCATCTGATTTTCAGAAGTTACTATCTGCCGAATCTGGTCGCCAATCTGCCTCGGATTATCCGTGGAGGAAGGGATTTGCAGCATCTGACCGGGGACCCGAAAAAGTCCAAAAAGGTTCCCCTGGGCACCAATATTGTTCAACTCATTTCCTCCACGGTGATGCCGCATGTATGGCTGAATCACGGAGGCAAAGCCACGATAACCGAGGTGAACAACCGCGTAATCGTCATCGCGCCGCCGTGTGTGCAGGCCATTCTCAAAGGGCCGAGGCACTTTAATCCCAACGCCGCTCCGCGATATCTGCTTTATTCGTTCTGAGTTGCCTTTTCCGAGAGTTTCAGCACGTCTTCATCGCGGCTGAAGGTCATCAGTTCTGAATAGCGGCCCCAATTCACCAGTGCATCAAACTGTGGTTTGGGGCGCTCCGTCGGCATGGCACGGGTTAATTCTTCGATGACTTCCGGCCGGGTCGCCTGATGATTTTCTCTACCGGCCAGAAATTGGATCATGTGGGCAATGAGCGGCAATTTGCCCACCTGCTGAGAAATGATCTTCTTTTTCTCATTAACCGGAAGTTCGATCACCTGCTTGCCGAGCGGCAGCAGCACCAGATCACCTCCCGGCGTTTCCACAAAATCCAAAATTTCGGCGGCCTTGATGATAATAATCAACTCCCCGAAACTGTCCCGCAACTCGCGGGCCAATTTGTAGATATCCTCGCGACCGCCATGATCATCGAGAACTTCCAGCAGCCCGAGCACCTTGCTGAGCCCCGTCGGTGGGAGCGGGGCTACAAATGATTCCGACTCTTGAGTCATATCCGGGGGGTTGTTGCCATCTTCCGTCATACGCTGCTCCTGCCTTTTCAAACCTGTCAGCATTCCGCCATCAGAGAAAAAATCGAATCCACATAACGCGTGAAACCATCCGAATTTTTATTCCGCGGACGCGGGATGGAGATATCAATATCCGCCACGATCCGCCCCGGCCGGCCGGCAATGAGGACCACCCGGTCGGCGAGTTCCACCGCCTCTTCAATATTATGCGTCACCATCACGACCGTGCTCACAGCAAGGTTCGGATCAGCCCAGATATCCAGCAATTCCTCCCGCAGATTGATACTCGTGAGAGGGTCGAGCGCACTGAAAGGCTCGTCCATGAGCAGCAGTTCCGGTTCGATCGCCAGAGCGCGGGCCAGGCCCACACGCTGCTTCATCCCGCCGGAGAGTTCCCGCGGATAGGCGTTTTCAAATCCGTCGAGTCCCACCTTGTCAATATAGGTATCGGCCTTCTTTTTCGCATCGACCGGAAGCACGTTACGCGCCTCAAGTCCAAGCATGATATTCTGCCTTACCGTAAGCCAGGGGAGAAGGGCAAAATTCTGAAACACCATGGCACACTGCAGATTGATGCCCGTCATCGGCCGATCCTTGAAGTAGACGCTGCCGGAGCTCGGAGGCATCAGGCCGTTGATAAGCCGCAGCGTGGTCGATTTGCCCGAACCGGACGGCCCGACGACGCAGACAAATTCATTGGATTTAATATCCATGGAAATATCCGCCAGCACCGTCGCGGGCGGCCCGTCGGTCTGATATATCTTTGATACATGATCAAGTTTCAAGAGCATATCGAAAGCTTCCGTCTTATGTTCAGAGAACCATCATATCGGCTAGTAATCAATCCGGAATCGATCCGACGCCCACGACTGCAGCCGGCGCCACACCAGCCGATTGACAACCACAATAAAGATCATCAGGGCCCCGACGCCGAGCAGCAAAAGTGCCCCCTGCTGCTGGCTGGTGAGCGGGCCGGAATATCGTCCGGGCGATGCCGATCCCGAGGCCACATTTAGCAGCCAGCCGATCCCCATCACATTGTATTGGTGCCCCGCGTATTGAATGGCCTCACTGAAAATGAGCGTATTCCAGCCACCGCCGAAGGCCGTTACCGTGCCGGTGAGCAGCGACGGCATGATGACGGGCAGCAGCAGGTACCGGAACTTTTTCCAGCGGGACATGCCCATCGCATCACACGCCTCGATCAGATCGCCCGGTACGCGGCTCAGTCCGCCAAGCATATTAAAGAGCACATACCACTGCACACCGTTCATGAGCAGTATTTCGCCGGCAATTTCCACCCCCCAGAAATGGCCAAGGTTCAGATGAATGACGAAGATATTAATCACCAGAAAAGTCAGCGAGATCGCGGGCAGGCTGGCGAGAATCTGCGAGATGGATGAAAGCCCGCGCAGCAGCCGCGGTTTGCGGTACGCCCAGAGCACCAGCGGCACGGTCCATGCCAGCGACAGCAGGTACGCCAGCATGATACGGACAAACGATTCGCCGATGGCCAGGGGAATATAGCGGGCCAGCGGCGGATAGTGCCCGCGGATGGTATTGATGCCATAATATATTCCACCAGCGGTGACGGCGGCGGCCGAGAGCCAGAACACGACACGGATGGCCGTGAACCAGATTTTGGCCGCTCGACCGGGTGATTCGCGTCGCGGCAGAATGGCTCTGAGCGACGAACCACGCACTCGTGAAAAGACGGCATTGACCATCCGGTTGAGCGAAACCACGAGCACGCGGGAGAGGAACTGCGGGAACCGCCCCTGCTGATACCATCGTAGCAGAGCTGAATCCCGCGACATCGTCGAGACGGTCATTTCATAACGAAACCGCTGCGCCCAGACGCCGAGCGGGCGCCAGATGAAAATCTCGATACCCACTACCACCAGCAGCAGGGCCGAAACACCGATGAGTCCCATGACAAAGGGATTTTGTGAATTGTTGGCGTTGGCGATGAAGCTTCCCAATCCGGGAAGCGAGACATTCTTATTTCCGACCGTCAGGATCTCGCACGCCGTCAACGCAAACCAGCCCGCTGTCCAACTCACGATGCTGTTATAAAGCAGTCCCGGAATACAACTTGGAATGGTGATGGTGAGCAATCGCTGGGAACCGCGAATTCCCAGGGCTTCGGCACATTCGTGAATATCGCGGGGAATCGCCTGAAGGCTTTCATAAACCGAAAAGGCCATATTCCACGCCTGACTGGTAAAGACGAGAATAATGGCCGCCATATTGAGCCCGAATCCTCCGCCGCCCATGATGCTGATCGCGACGGCCAGGGCTGCGGGGAAAAATGTGACAATCGGAACGGACTGGAGGATATCCAGAATGGGAATGATGAATCGGGCGGATTTGGGGCGGCTGGCGGCATAAATACCCACCGACAATGCGAACGCCAGCGACAGGATATATGCCGCCACCATTCGCATGATGGACCATGCCGCATCCACCGGCAATTGCCAGATCACGCTGCTGACCCGGGAATAGTGGCGCCCCGGGTGATGCAGCACACCCGCGAGAAAAGCAGTGGCGAGCAACAGCAGCAGTAACCCGACCCAATAGCCGGCTGAATTGCGCTGCGCGTCTTTTGTTAATTCCGCCGCCATCACCACTGTCCATCACGCCCGTATGCCTTCGGCCGCCGCTGCGGCCGCATTCCGGCGGCGATTATACGCGCTGTTGAAGGAGCGTCACCACGATTTATGAGCGGAATGTGAAGATGGACGTGCAATTGCCTGTATCGTTGGCGGATTGTACCCGGCAGCCTGCTGTGGGAATGGATCGCGGCGTGGTAACACTATCGCTGGAATGTCGCAATGAAAATAAAAATACACCCCGGTTTTCACACCGGGGTGCATGAACGTCTTTAGCCGCTCAAGTAATCAAGGGGTTATATTACGAACACCGGATAGAGCGGCGACGCAGCACTAAAAAGCCCAAGGCGCCGACACCGAGCAGCCCGAGCGTTGCTGGTTCGGGTGTGGCAGCCGGTGTCAGACTTGCCTCCCCAATGTATGCCTGAGAGGTTGAACCGGTGACCGCACCGGTAATGGCATTGAATGAAACATAGATAGCCGATGCACCGGTTGGCGCTGTGATGTCTTCGGTCGAGAGCTGGTAACCCGCCGCAGTACCGAAGCCTGAAGTGGTGGTGGGCAGGGAATAAAAAGTGGGATTACCGATTACGCCGGCAGTTGAGTTCAGGAACTCGAACTGAGCCTGCCCCACGGCACCGACGCCGCCCTGAAATTGCGACTCGAAACTGAACGTGTATTGCATGCCCGGGGTAACACTGCCAAAAGCGGTCTGCTGAAACACATTGGCGTTATTCGCCTGCGCTGTATTGTTGAGGTACGCATCGTGAGAGCCGGTGAAGGGATTGCTGTTGTCCCAGGTTGCCCCGCCGCCGTATTGCCAATCATTGGGGGTGACGGGCACCGTTGGGCCGGTGGCAAACGTGCCGTTATTGATGATGTTATTAGCCTGAACCGACGATGCCATCAATCCGATGACCACAGGGGCAACCAAGGTGAGAGAGATGAGTGATTTGGAAAACATGAGCAGAACTCCTATGACTCAGGAACCTTTTCGATGCGGTGCTTGCTGCGACACGCGCCGCTATTAATATCAAGCCGCTTCGAACGATTACGGAGATCAATTGCTCTCACTCAAATTTGTCTCTCGTACGACGGACTTAACCCCTTCCAGCCTTGCGTCGGATTTTCCCAACGGATTATCCCTTCAGGCGTCACGCCGCTTCTTGCACTCTTCTTCTCCTGTCAAAATACTCTCGACTGTTTTTGCAACAGTCTCTGGAACTGTTTCAAATTATACACCACAAAATTCCAAATGCAAGCAATATTCTCCATTTTCGCATATTGAAATATTGGCGTCGTAAAATTCCAGGCTCTGATCACTTCGATGAGGGCGGAATCTATGAAAAGCGGTGCTCGGTTAAGACGCCGCGAAACTTTTAACCCCATCCCCCAAGATTTCTCTTGTAAATTCAGTCCAGCTCGGCGACTATGTTCGCTATGGATGGTGTCGCGTTGGCTTGAGTCGATGAACATCAGCAAACGTTACCTTGGTACAGCGGCGAAACGATCCGCAAAAATGAGGATCCCCGAAAATGAACCTGACTCCGATTGTGACCGACCACGCCAAACCCCGGATCGGACTCTTCGGCATCGGCTTGGATGCCTACTGGCCGCAGTTTACCGGCCTCAAGGAACGTCTGGAGGCGAATCTCGCCGCCGTCGCCGCACAGCTTTCGCGGCCGGATATTGAGCTGGTCAATCTCGGACTTATCGACAATCCAAAACGGGCCATGGAGGCGGGGCACGAATTTCGCCGGGCCGATGTCGATATGATCTTCCTTTACGTGACCACCTACGCCCTTTCGGCAACGGTTCTGCCCGTGGTGCGCCGCGCCGCCGTCCCGGTGGTGATCCTGAACCTCTCCCCGGGCGCCGCCATGGATTACGCCGCCTTTAACGCCATGCGTGACCGCACCGCCATGACGGGCATCTGGCTCGAATGGTGTTCCGCGTGCCCCACACCCGAAATCGCCAATGTGTTTAACCGCTGCGGAATCGCCTTCCATCAGATCACCGGTATGCTTCGCGACGATCCGCACGTCAACACGCAGATTCGGCATTGGCTTGATGCGGTCAAAACGGCCCATGTGATGGCGCACAACCGCCTTGGCATCATGGGACATTATTACAGCGGCATGCTCGACATTTACGCGGACCTCACTCTTCACGCCGGCGTCTTCGGCGGACATATGGAGATGCTGGAAGTCGATGAACTCGCCGAACTTCGGAAGCATGTATCCTCCGACGATATTGACCGGCGCGTGACCCATTTTCGCGATGTTTTTGACGTTCAGCCCGATTGCCCCGACGATGAACTCCGCCGCGCCGCCCGCACCAGTGTGGCGCTGGACCATCTCATCCTCCGCCACGACCTCGGTTCGCTCTGCTATTACTACATGGGTGAGGGAATTCCCGAGAACGAAGATGCGATCAGTTCGATCATTCTCGGCAACTCGCTCCTGACGGCACGCGGTATCCCGGTGGCCGGTGAGATGGAAGTGGCCAACGTGCAGGCGATGAAAATCATGGATGCTCTGGGTGCGGGAGGATCATTTACCGAATACTACGGCGTTGATTTTAATGATAATATACTTCTCATGGGCCACGACGGCCCCGGACATATCGCCATCGCAGAAGGTAAGACCAAGGTTCGCCCGCTTCGCGTTTATCACGGCAAGGTGGGGCGCGGGCTTTCGGTGGAAATGTCCGTTCGGCACGGCCCGGTCACCCTTCTCTCGGTGGTGCAGGGGGTCGGCGGCCGAATCAAGTTGATCTACGCCCACGGAGAATCGGTCCCCGGTCCCATTCTCGAAATCGGCAACACCAACAGCCGCTATCGCTTTGCCACAGGTGTAAGGGAATTCATGGAGGCGTGGAACCGTCACGGTCCGGCTCATCACTGCGCCACCGGAGTCGGACACATCGGCGATAAAATTGAAAAATTCGGTCAATTGCTCGGGATCGAAACGCACCGGATCGCGTAATCCGCAGCTCTCAGCTCGCCGCCGAAACGCTCCGCTCGCTCCGATGATTACGCTTCATGGTGGCACGGGAAGGTGTCGCCATTATTTGGATTCACCCATCGACCGGCGAAGATAGCTTTGAAACGTCGGTATCCCCGCCACTTCCCAACGTTTTTCAATCTCCCGGCTGATCTGAGCATTTGACTCCCGCACGGCCGCCAGCGCCGCAGCCTCCGATTGCACGGCCGTAAAGAGATGGCGATCGTGGCTGTCGGCAAAAAAGAGATATTCATCCAGCTCCGGCGAGGGTTGCAGCAGTATTTTCATGTGGGGATAATGACGCTGGCCGAGGCGGAGTTTCAAGGATGGATTCAGTCCATCGGTTTTGGAATATTCAAACCAATCGCGCTGCGCTGGCGCCTCCAGCGGAGCCCCGTTGATCGGCGCAATCCGCTTGAGCACCTCCGAAGGGATCGGCGCCCCCTCGTATGCCACTTCCAGAAAGATATTCACCGCCCGCTGCAACATGCCGACCTGTGGCAGCGGCACCGCCTTGGAATCGTTTTCCGCCATCATTCGTCGATCCATTTCGCGCCGGATCAAAACAGCATCCGGCTATTGCTGCAGGATTGTACCGTATCCGCGAATGATCTTCACAATCGGTCCCTGCGGAATCCTGCCGGCCAGGCAATATCCCACACGGGGGCACCGGGAATTCGAGCACCGTCGGATGAAGAGCAAAATGGCTGTGGCGCCATCCTCGCGGTTTTTTATTTTCGCTAGAATAAGTCGGCGAATTCCATCCCGTGTCACATGGTTACGAACCTACTTGACCTTCAACTTTCACGCTTTCATTCTCAATGGACGCAGCCGACTGCCTCCCGGGTTGAGCAGAACGCCCCGTGCGGCGATACTGCATGGCGATGAAAAAATCCCCGTTCACCGTTGTTTTGCCCGCAGCCGGAAGCGGTAATCGTTTCGGCGGTGATAAATTGCTGGCGGATCTCTGCGGCAGAACCGTTCTGGCCCGAACCGTCGAACTCTTCGCGTCCCGGTCGGATGTCGCGGCGCTGGTGATCGCGACCAACCCGGACCGATTTGCGGCCTACCGCGCAACCGTCAGCCCGGACCGCTTTGGCGTGCCGATTCACTTCACCCCCGGCGGTGTTGAGCGCTGGGATACCGTCTATAACGCCCTTTCTTCGCCGATAGTTTCAACGGATTTTGTTGCCATCCACGATGCCGCCCGGCCGCTGACACCTCATGCCGTGATCGACGCGGCCTTCAGCGCGGCACTCACGCACGGTACCGCTCTCCCCGCCGTGCCGGAACCCGCCACGCTCAAGGCCGTAGATACTGACGGCGTGGAAAAACGTGTTCTCCGCACCGTCGATCGCAGGCGCCTTTATCAGGCCCAGACGCCGCAATGCTTCCGCACCCAACTTCTGCGGGACGCGTTTGCCATGCTGATCGCCCGCGGGCAGACGGCAGAAATCACCGATGATGCCCAGGTTGCCGAGCTTGCCGGTATCTCCGTGGTGGTAACGGCCGGATCGAATCTGAATGTCAAAATCACCCATTCGGAGGACATGCTGCTGGCCCGGGCGATTTATAACATGCAGCATGCCGATGCGCCAGCCATGGAGGACCAACTTCATGAGCAAAAATAATGATCTGGCCCGGCTCTTCAACCGCGCCGCCGATGTGCTGGCCCTGCTGGATGAAAATCAATTCCGCGTTCTGGCCCTGCGGAAAGCCGCGCGGGCGGTCGAAGATATGGCCGAACCGATTGAAAAGGTTGCCGCTGAAAATCGATTGGAATCCGTCCCCGGCATTGGCAAAAGTTCGGCTGAGAAAATTCAGGAGTATCTCCGCACCGGCCACATCGCGGAATTTGAACAGCTCGCCGCGCAGGTCCCCTCCGGTGTGCTCGATATGCTTAATATTTCATCAGTAGGCGTCAAAACCGCCTATCTGCTCTGGAAGGAAGCGGGAATCAACGATATCCCAAGCCTGAAAAAGGCACTTGAGGCGGGCACCATTACCGGCATTAAAGGGTTCGGCGAAAAAAAACAGGCCAACATCAAGCAGAATCTCGCCTTCATGGAAACCGCCGGGGCCCGCATCGGCCTCGGTTACGCGGCACCGCTCGCCCATGAATTGCTCCATCTGGTGCAGGCACTGCCGGGAGTCGCGCAGGCAACTTATTGCGGCAGCCTGCGGCGCGGGAAGGAAACCGTGGGTGATCTGGATATTCTCATCTCCTGCGCTCGCGATGCCGCCCCCGAAGCGGTTGCCCGGCAGCTTGCCGAGGCGGTTAAAAAGCACCCCGAAGTTGAAAATCTCACCGCCGAGGGGGAGACGAAAGTGTCGCTGCGCACTCGACTCGGGCTGCAGGTGGACTTCCGAATCGTTCCGCCGACAAGCTGGGGTGCGGCGCTGCAATACTTCACCGGCAGCAAGGAACACAACGTGCGATTGCGACAGCGGGCATCGGAGCGCGGCATGAAACTCAACGAATGGGGCCTGTTCCGCGGCGAATCCTGCGTTGCCGGCGAAAAGGAAGAAGATATTTACCACGCCCTTGAGCTTGCATGTCTCTGCCCGGAAATGCGTGAAGATCGCGGTGAAATAGAACTGGCGGAGGCCCTGTTTCAGGCCACAACCGGGAAGCTCGTCCACCCCACCGACCCGCGTCTGGAATTTATCGGTAAGACCATTCCCGGCACCTGGACCAGTGTTGAGCGGGCCGATATCCGCGGCGACATGCACATGCACACCACCGCCAGCGACGGACACGAGTCGATTGAAGCGATGATTACCGCCGCTAAAAAACGCGGCTATCAATATATGGCCATTACCGATCACAGCAAAAGTCAGGTGCAGGCGGGTGGTCTGTCCGTGGACCGACTTTTGAAGCATATTGAAGCCATCCGTGCCGCAGCCGCGAAGATCGGCGGTATTGAAGTTCTTGCCGGCAGCGAGGTGGACATTCTGGCCGACGGATCACTGGATTATCCCGATGAGGTGCTCGCCAAACTGGATTGGGTCGTCGCCTCGCCGCATTCGGCGCTGACGCAGGAGGGGGAAGCCGCCACCGCCCGTCTGATCCGCGCCGTCTCCCATCCCCTGGTTGACGTCATTGGTCATCCGACGGGGCGCCTCATCGGCGGCCGGCGCGGCATGGAACCGGACATGCAGCGGGTGGTAATGGCGGCAGTCCGCAGCGGCGGCGCGCTGGAGATTAATTCGCACGACATGCGATTAGACCTTCGAGATGTTCACGCCCGGCTTGCGGTTGAGGCGGGTGTTCCCCTGTGCATCAACACCGATGCCCATCAGATCAGCGATTTCGACAAACTCCCGTTCGGCATTGCGACAGCACGGCGGGCCTGGGCACGGCCGGAAAATATACTCAACACCTGGCCGCTGGAAAAAATCCGGGCATGGCAGAAGAAACGCCGCAGCGGCGATGCGGACTGGTAAAGCCGGGCCGCTTCGAGGAAACAGGCGCACAACCCCAAACCATCCGCACTCCGAGCCGTTACCCGGGCAAAGCGCAAGGGCCGCCGAAGCGGTTAATTTCCCGGCAGATGGGAGGTAAACCGATAATGACCGGCCTCCACCCGATAGATCGCCCGTCCGTGTGAGAACTTGATAAATTTAATCCAGGCGTGCGGCTTGATTGCAGCGCCGTTGAGTTGCACATCAGCGGCATCTTTGGCCGGGATTTCAACCGTGGCGGTGCTGTTGGGCGGCACGCGGACATGCCAGATGAATTCGCCATCGCTGATCTTCCAGTTGCTGACAATTTTACCGTACGGGGAGCGGTGATAGCAGCGCACCCAGGTAAGTTTGCCGAGAATATGGGGATCCATGATGACATGTTTGAATCCGACATGGATCATGCTGCTTTGAATACCTCCTACATACTGGAACAGCCAGGTGAGCATGTCGCCGATGAACATCACGTGATCTTCCGAATTCATGGCCGGATTGGCGGTATTGCCGTTCCACAGTTCCCAGACGGTGGTAGCTCCATGTTTAATCATGAATCCCCAGCCGGGATAGGTGGTCTTATTGAGCATTTTCCAGGCGAGTTGCGATTGCCCCATGCGCGACATTTCATTGAATATCCACTGCATGCCGATCACACCGACCCCCACATGATCGTCCTGCCGTTTGTTCATCCGCCACAGGAAGCGCCGGATGACATCGGCCTGACGATTCTTCGGTGTAATGCCTGAAGCCAGTGCGAGAATACACGCCGTATCCGAGCCGTTTCCGTAATAATGCCCTTTGGCATTCCATGCGTATTTATTAAAACCGACTTTCAGGCGGTGCGCCTCTGCCAGCCAGTGCTGACGCTGTGAGGGATGATGGAGTATCCCGGCGTACCACGCCATCAGTGTCAGGTCTTTATACAGAGTCGCGGTGGCAAGTACCACCTTGGGCGTGGCACGGTTCGGATCATTCGAATGGATCTTCAGGGGTGACCGCGCTGGCGAACACCAGTCGCCGTAGGAATCTGCCCGCGTGATGCCATGGTGCACCATACGCAGTTGAAAATTAATCCATTTTGCCATGGCGGCGTAATGATCTCGGACGGGCGATATCTGGCCATATTGCAGATACAGTGTTCCCGGCAGATAGATGAAAGTGCTCGGCCAGGTCACATCGTGTGTGTAAAAGGCCCAGTAGGGTGGATTGACATCCGAAATATCACCACTGGGACGCTGGGCGGACTGCATATCCCAGAGCCACTTGTCATGGAACAGCTCCGTGTTGAACACGAACGATTCACTTCTGGTTTCCATACCCCGATCACCCATCCATCCCTGGCGTTCATCCCGCTGCGGGCAGTCGGTGGGAATGGAGCGGTAATTATTCTGAATACCCCATCGGCAGTTGTGGAATAGCTGGTCAACCAGTTTATCCGAGCAGGCAAAAGAGCCCGTCCGCGGCAGGGCGTCATGCACCTCTTGCCCCTCAAGGGTTGACAGGGTCGGCTTGCCGGGATACCCCAGAAGTTCTACAAATCGGAATCCGTGATAGGTAAATATGGGATGCCAGGTGATGCCCCCCTTACCATCCATGATCACGGTGTCGGTCTGTTTGGCACTGCGCAGATTGGCTACGTAGAGATGAAGTTGCCCATGACCGGCAGATGGATTGAGATTGACGGTCAATTTGCCGTTACGCACCAGACTTTCGCCGTGACGGAGAACGATCTTTGTTCCTGCCGGGGCGTTAGGAATATGGATTCGGCACCATCCGACCATATTCTGCCCCATATCGAACATCCATTTACCCGGTGCAACCTCTGCCACCTTGATGGGATGGAGAATCTGAGTGATCTTGATCGGAAACTGCATCATCGCCAGCAGTTTTCCGCCGGGCGAATGGACAAGCTCGGCTGACTTCCAGCCCGCTGCGTGATAGCCGACTTTGTTCCAACCCGGCATCTGCATCGCCGTGTTGTAGGTTTCACCGTTGTACTCGCTGTCCATGCGAATCGGTCCGCGGTCCGTCATCTTCCATTGAGGACCACTGGTCACCACGCTGGACGTGCCGTCGGCGTAGCTGATATGAATCATCAGAATCATGCGGGGCGGGATGTGGATGGTATAAGCAGCCGGTCCTCCAAGACCGTATGCCCGACCGTTCCCCAGAATCACGCCGATGGCATTCTCCCCTTTGTGCAGAAGCGGCGTGACATTTCTTGCAACATAGTAGCAACGTTTCGGATACCAGCTCAGCGGCGGTGAGAGTTGCGCGTCACTGGTCCGCTTCCCGTTGATGTACATCCTCCCCAGACCGATTCCACAGAAATAGGCGACCGCCCGTTTGACGCGGTGCGCCACATTAAATTGATCCCGCAGATAAATCGCAGGCAGAGGATGGCGAATCCCCTTCTTCCAACGGGGTTTCCACCCGATCCATTGAGCATGCTGCCATTGGGCCGGAACCCACAGCGCTTCCTGCCAATGTCCGACTTGACTCCATGCACTCGGCTGCGCCGTCTGATTCCACACTCGAACCTTCCAAAAGCACCGCTCCCTTGCGACGAGAGGACTTCCTGCATATCGGATATTAATCGACTTGTCTGACGTTACCCGCCCCGAATTCCACAGATCGCCGTCATTTTTCGCCAGCAGTGCCCGGCTCGACGCCACGATGATCTGATATCCCGTCTGCCGCGCTCCGTAGCCCGTCCACGGGAGCTGCCAGCCGAAACGGAGATGGTGTGAGTTCACGGCAACCGGATCATGCCTCAGTTGAATCTGCAGATGCGTCGGTGCCGATACAACGGCTGCCGTTGCTGTGGTTGATTGTCTCGTGGTACAGGCCGAGAGAGTCAGCAGCAGAGTCGATGCTATACAATACTTTAGTTTCATAACTCGTGATCCTCGCAGAGCAAAATAATCATCTGACGGGCGGTTGCCGACCGCAAATTTACTTCTCTGGCGATCAATCATAATATCCCTCTGCCTGAAGTGCCAGATATCGTGCAGCCACGGTGAATGTTGCATGATGGTCATCGATGGCATGAAGTTCCCGTGCGCCAATGTCTGTCGTTCAGGGAATGCTTCAATCAAGCAAGACGCATAAACTGATCAACCTTGCTCGCTCAACTTCAATCGAAGATTGGTAGACGTCAATACGCCATATGGGAATCAGCCATCGCTTATTACCCGATCGAACCTGCGTGCAAGAGAGATCACACGGGCGGTTCGGGTAACCTTTAAACCAAACTGCGGCCACCCGGATTTATCGGCTTTCGCAATAGCGCTCTGGCACAGGAGACCGGCATTCTTATGGGCACAACGCCTGATTTTCCGAGGATTTTAGATTGTCCTGATTTCGACCGGATGCTATAATCAACGGTACGACCAAGGCCCCCGATTGGGCGGTTCGCCATTTTTGCGTCTGCCGCGCGTACAACGGCCCGGATGCATGATTCAATGCCGCCCAGCTTTGCGGGGAGGAAACCGCGGGCGAACGGTGTGGTTCAAAGTACCCTTTTTGAAGCGAGAGTGATTTATGCGCGGTGCCCATCCGTCAAGCCAGCAGAGGTTTACTTACGCGGCGTTTTTTCGCTCGGGGCGACGCAGTTCTACAGGCTCTGGTTTCACGTTGGTTGAATTGCTGGTGGTGATAACCATCATCGCTCTACTCATTTCGTTATTAATCCCGGCTCTGGGCAAAGCGCGTCACCTGGCTCTCAGAATTGATTGTGCATCGAACCTGCGCACGCTCGGTGAAGCCTGCCTCGTTTATGCCGACAGGTTCGGCGGGCAGGAACCTCCGGGCGCAAATCAAACCGATATCCCCGGCAATTGGCCGTTCGGGGGGCTTGATGGCTTTCGCAACCCAAAAAATCCCAGTGTGCTCGATTACACCCCTTGGGGGCTGGGCCTGCTCTACACGACAAAATTGGTCACCAACCCCGCTATTTTTTACTGCCCCGAGGGGAATTACTTTACTCCCACGAAAACGCCACAATATTACCTAGGGTACCTCGGCCAAAAAAATGGACCTCCGGATTATCTACAGGTCTATCTGGGCTATTGCTATTACTATGGTCTGCGGGAGGGTGAGGAAAAATCAGGTGGAAACGTCATACCTGATCCCCCCAAC
Organism: Planctomycetota bacterium; assembly: GCA_021852245.1. The sequence goes on from JAJZNY010000254.1 coordinate 18,393, forward strand.
AAAGATGCTACACCTATGAATCCGACTACATTAATGCCCAGTACTCCGGCATACAACGCCCTGACCAATACCTTTACCCAACCCTTTGATACCGGTGGCAACACAATCCTCGCCTCAGATATCGCGGTATCCACCGGCCAAGTATGGTTTCCGTTCTGTAATCATTTGAACGGCAATGATGCTTTAAGTGGCTGCAACGTTCTTTATGGCGATGGGCGTGTGATCTGGAAGACCCCGGCGCAGATGCATTGTCGCCTGTATATAGCCAAAGCCAACGTCTTTCCCTCTCTCTTTTTCTGGCAATGAGCGCTTCGCTGCATCGGTTTTAGTCGCCCCGCCGCAGCAGAATCGAGAATGCCGCAGCTATTGCCGAATGTCCACGAGTTCCGTGGTCGCACGGTCTTTAGCTGTCCACCGGTTGCGGGTAGAATTCATGCCGTGGTAGGGGGGCGGCCTTAATCTGGGCCGCCTTACCGGCCGGAGAACGGAGAGAGTGGGATTCGAACCCACGGTGGAGTTGCCCCCACACACGACTTCCAATCGTGCTCCTTAAGCCACTCGGACATCTCTCCAAGGTGCCGGGCCGCAGCGCCCGGCGCAAACATACAGGCTACAAGCAGCGGCAATCAGAGTCAATTTAGCAGAGAATTTGCCGACCCCTATTTTTCCTGCCCCTCTGAATCGCGGCCTCGCTTTTCGCTCACCCCGCTCCCCCCGCGCCAACACCCTGCACCTGTTTGAGCACCTCGACTGCAGGTTTGTATCCCCCTTTAGCCGCCAGTTTCAGCCAGTGGATCGCCTTGACTTCGTTGGCCACCACCCCGTTACCTTCGAAATATGCCGCCCCCAGATTGAATTCAGCTTTGCAGTCACCTGCTTGGGCGGCCTTGTGAAACCAGACAAATGCCTTCTGGTAATTCTGTGCAACACCTTGGCCGGAAAAATAGGAGATGCCGAGTGCACATTGGGCTTGGGAAAGGTTTTGCACAGCCGCCTTGTGAAACCAATGGAAAGCCAATCTACTATTTTGCGCCACACCAACCCCGTGTTTATACTCTTCTGCCAGCAGGAATTGCGCCGGGGGAAAACCGGTGTGTGCCGACTTTTTGCACCAATAGGCCGCCTTACGCGTGTCCTGCTCGGTTCCCCATCCATGTAAGTAAAAACAACCCACAGCATACTGTGCAACCGCCAATCCACCCTTTGCTGCCTTTCGCAGCCAAGGATAGGCACCGGCGTAGTTGGGGGGTAAACGTCCGACGAAGTGCATCTGGCGGGGATTTTTGGGGCGTGTAGATTCTGATCTGTTGTTTGGATTTTCAGGAGCAGATCGATGGATCAGCGCGGCAGGAAGTTTACCATACCGGAGCGGCA
>JAJZNY010000078.1 GCA_021852245.1 Planctomycetota bacterium
GTGCCGTCGCTTCGCCGGGCCGGGGCGGCGTTGAAGGTGGAGGAGAGAGTAACCGGGCCTCGGTTGCGGCGACCAGCGGTGCGACAACGTGATCATTGAACATCGCCCGGTACGCCTTGAGGCGATCGGCATTGACCTCTCCCCCCAGGATCGCAACCGGACGAAATATGACAGGAATATGAATGGGCCTGCGAACCAGCTCCAGGCCGCGGGCGAAAAAGTCGGCGAGAGTCTGTCCGTCGATTTTTTCGGTGATGCCTGCGTAGTTAAACCGGGGTGTGCTCAGGGCATGGCGATCGCGGCGGATAATATTCAGATAGTCACCATCCGATGAGCGGTATATCACGGCCGCGTTGTGCCAGTATTGCCGCTGATTATCCACGTCCGTTTTGAAGGTGTTGAACCCGTACCACGTCAGGGCCAGAAGGATCGCAACGACGGCAAAGCCAGCGGCGATGAGGGCGATCTTGCGCTGCCGCTGCAGTTTCATGGCGTTGGAGGCGCGGGTGACAAGCCCCTTTTCGCGGAAGATTTTCTGAAGGAAGAGGTCTTTGAGAAAATAGGCACGGTCGCGGCGCCACACCCCGCTGGCCGGCAGAGCATCAACGGATATGCCCAGAGCCTGGGCGAGGTCGGCATCAAGGGTCTTGCCGTCGGACATGGAGGACGTGAAGTAAATTCCCCGGAGGAACAGCGGTTTGGGCGACCACTCGCCGGCAACGAATATCGTCTCGAGATACTGCCGCAGGCGTGGGGCAATTTTTGTAACTGCATCGGGCAATGCAAAAAGTGCATCGACCTGATCCAGCCGCCGGGCGCCAGCGTCTTCCGTATTGACGGGGTCCAGCAGCAGACGCTGCCGGCGCTCAATCAGGCGCCGCCGCACTTCCTGGAGATGCGCGTCCACCGCCTCCATTTTGAACGGTTCATCCAACGGGGCGGGGTTGGACCAACCCATGATCTGATGCTGAAGTTGCGGATCGGTGAGGTCATCAAAAAACTGGTTGAATCCGGTGAGATAATCTGATTTGGTGATGAGCACAAATACCGGAAAACGAACCCCCAGCGTGCGCTGAATCATATCCAACTGCTGTGCGATCTTGCCGGCGTTTTTGGCAATTACATCGGCGGTATCTTTGAGCAGACTTTCAGCAGGAATCACAAGCAGCATGCCGTTGATCGGGCAGTTCGGACGACTGGTGCGAAGCAGTTTGAGAAATTCCTGCCATTCACTGGTCCCGCCGGGCGCAACTTCCTCGAACATCAGCCGGCCGGCGGTATCCAGAATGATGGCGTGATTGGTGAACCACCAGTTCATATTGATCGTGCCGCCGGCACCCTGCAACTGGTCCTGAAGTCCGGGAGGGAATCCGATGGCCGAGTGACGAATGGCCTCGGTTTTACCTGAGCCGGGCTGCCCGACCAATACGTACCAAGGGAGGCTGTAGAGGTCTTTTCCCGCCGCCTTGAATTTATCCACGCCAGCCTGGAACGACCGGCGCAGGCTGTCGAGATCTGCCAGCTTCTGGGCGGCGTTGATCTGGCTCGGTGCCGCGGAAAGGTTTCCCGCGATACCTCGCTCCATCGGTTTGGCTTTACGTTTGGCCAGCGCCCGCAGCAACATGCGGACGAGCAGGAAACTGATAACCGCCAAAACAGCCAGCACCAGCAGTAGTACCAGAAATACGAGATGCCTCTGAAATACCAACGCCAGCGTACCGATGATCACGGCGGTGGAACCGGCGGCGAATCCCATTCTTGCATTGGGCGACAGATTCTGAAATATCGATAGCAAATTCATATCAGCTCATGACTTTCTACGAATGAAGCAGCCCATGACATTCGAGTTCCCATGGTCATCGGCCCTGCAATATGCCGCTGAGAGATCGGGTCAAATCCGCGACGCTCTCGTGGTAAAGATACACATTCGCAATAAAGAGCCCGAGGATGCAGACGACCAGTACGACGCCGAAAGCCAGAAGCCGGGCGCCGGGAGGCTCTATGAGATTCTCCGTATTGACGTGCTCGTAGGCATCGGGGCATATCTTCCGACTCTCCCCCTCCGGCAGGATGCCGGCGATCCGGGCATAGATTTCCTTCTGTTTTTTTCGGAGATGCTCGGGCTGACCGGAATACCAGCCCGAAAATCCGAGGCCCAGCAATTCGTAATAAATCACGAGCCGTTCTTCGGCCGCCCGCCCCGGCTCCTTGAGTGTTTCGTCCAGAAGATCGAAGAATTTTTCATCGCCGCCGAGTTCGTTATAGTCGAATGCGATTTCCTTCCATTTGCGGGAAATGTTGTACTGCCCCTCCTTGATTGTGAAATCGAGGAAGAATATCAGCGGGAGTTCAATTTTCGTGAATTGATCCGCGAGTCCGGCACCGGCCGCCTGCGTTTTGGCCTGTGCGAGAAGTCCCTTGAGTTCCAGCCGCACCTGGTCTGCATCCAACTGTCCGCCATTTCGGGCGGAACGGTTCAGGCGGCAGACATACTGAAGGATGGGTTCAACAAGTTCTGAAAGCGTCATAACCGGCATGCTCCCTGAAACGCTGTAAAACCGTTCGACATCCGTCGAACCGGCGTAACCTATGTCGGCATCGTCATATACAAGGTTATCGCATAATCGGTCGTCTCGATACCAAGCCAGCGAATACCGATCCCTTTTTCTTCACAAATTTTATCCCACATTCGTTTACTGTCGGCCCGATTGATACGAAAGTAGTTTAACCCGACCTGGGCCGGCAATTCCACCGGCGGATAACGCTCTTCCTGAAGCTTGAGGCCGAAAATGCGGCGGCCTACCATACTCGGCGCGGCAACCTGAAACTGATCCTGATTTTCAGCGAGTTTGGCGACGGCGATCGGGTCTTCACGGGTACGAATGGCCAGAAAATACTCGCTGGGGGCCGTAAGTTGCTCATCGCTGAGAGTGGTCTTGAACATCTGCGCCCCGGCATCATAGGCGAAGTCGGCCTTGAGAAATCTGGCCGCCACCGCCCCGCGAAGCAGGGATCGAATCTTGTCCATGATTTCCAGCATCGCCCCGAGCGGCTTGTCATGGTTGTAGGGAGGTGCGGCAAATATCTGCGGCTGGTCGGGATAGAGGGACGAGAGTTCGGCGAGCATTTCGCGGATTTGGGCATAGAATTCGAAAGGCGTGAGCGTGGGGCGACGCTGCATAAGGCTGAATCGGGCCGAGTATTGAGAAAGTATGTGCAGTCGCAGAGCCTGTTCAAATTGTGCCCCGCGCATGGTATCGATGGCAAAACCTCCCCGGCCCAGTTGGATTGCGAGTTCGGCGCGGCTTGCCTCGACCTGATTGGCAAATTCTCTCACCAAATCCCGCAGCAGTGCCGACCCCCGGATGACCAGACAGGGCGGCACGAAGGAGGAATCCTGGCGGGGCAGGCCGACGTCATCACCGGTCCCATGGACGATCCGCAGAATCGGCAGGGTCTCCAGATCACTGGTGTCCTCGCCTTCAATCATCAAGCGCGCATTGAGACGTCGGATCGCGATCGGCTGGGGATTCGTTCCCGTGTTCTCATCCGTAAGCTGCAGTTCCGCGGCGCGATACCGGCTTTTGATTCGATAGTCGGCATCCCCATTAAGCACATTGGCGCGATCCGCCGACCAGAGAGGTACCGCCAATAAAATGGTAATGGGGTTGGTGGAACTCTCAAAGGCATCTTTGATGTTCAGACTCGGCAGCTCGGCCGCCTGCGGATAGCGCACTTCAAGGCCGCTGGGCATCACCGCCCGGAGCTGATCAAATCTCACCAGCAGATTTTTGAGCCCCTCCGCCGATATTCCCATCTCAATGAGGCCGTAAGGAAAATCGACGGCTGCGGAATGATGATCCTCAATGCGCCGATATACATTGCGCTGCAGCAGTTGAAGATGATGCGGTTGAAGAAACAACCCTTCGCTGAAATGAATGGAGTCCATCGGCGGGTATCCCTTCCCAAACAGAACGTTATCAGATGACGCTTTCCACAAACTGGCGGACCAATTCCTTGATCTCATGATCAATGGCGGCCTCATCCAGACCGCTCGCGGCCAGTTCGGTATATTTCTTCCAGCATTGAATTTCAAAGCCGGCAAACATCTTCTTCGGACCGGTTCGGACGGCCGCTTCAATTTCCGCCGGGCTGAATCGACTTGCATATCGCTGGGCAAATTGGCGGCTGGCATGGCCCACCGATGAAAGCAGCGAGGCATTAACCTTGCGGAGGCGTTCGATTTCCTGGCTCACCTGGCCCCGCGGCACATCCGGGTCGTTGATCAGAAACCGGCCCAACAGTTTCTGAATCTGCCCGGACCGTTTGAGGTTGGAATTCGGAACCATGGCTTTGAACATGCTCCATGCAATCTGATCCACGCTGATCGCAAATTCGCTCAGAATGTGAAGCAATTCCAGTGCATGACCGGCGTGCGGCTGCTGATCCTCATCAAACTGCAGGCGTGCGGAAAGTTTTGAAAGCGGCTCGCTGGGCCAGTCCGGTGCTTCCGCCTCGACGAGGCCCGCCCGGGCCAGCATGGCGATGACGGCTTCGCGCTGACTCGCTGAAAAGTGCGGCGCCATATCGCAAAGCCTTTTGGTGAGAAATGCCGGATCCTGCAGTTCCTGATTATCCATGGTTGTTACTGCCTTTGACGTGTCACGATCGGTATCCCGGGCCGCTACATTCTGTTCCCATGTCGGAAACATGTCGCCGAGTTGCGCCAGAAATTCCGCCCGCTCCGTCGGCGTAAGATCGGCGAGCGAGCGGCGTATTTCGTCGGCCATGTAGTCCTGACGCGTATCGGGCTCCTGGTCGTCCAGATCGGCCTGCATGGCGCGGAGGCGATTGGCGAGAGCCGCGACCTGCTTGGATATCTCTGTCACACCCATACAAACACGCCCCGTTTTCGACATGGCCGGCTCCGGGCGACCGTTGTCGCTGAAGGCGACGGACCGGCTGTACCAGTATGGAATGTTAGACTTAAGGGCCTTGTTCTACAAGGCTTCAAACCCCGTAAACAGGCGGCAGCGGAATCGGGACATCCCCACTGAGGCCCAATTTGCCGGCCATTAGATTTCCAGCGGCGGAAGACCGGCGGTTATCTCCGCGCGCTGCGATTCCAGATTACCCGGCAAGCATAAATGAGTGCCGAGCGACTGAACCGGTTCATCAACATTCATCCCCGGTCCATCGGTGGCGATCTCGCATATTCCGCCACTCGGTTCCATGAAATAAACGGAATCAAAGTATTTCCTGGGGCGCACCGGCGTGACATCAATGCCCTTGGCGCGGAGTGACTCGGCGATATCCGCCTGCTCTTTGTGATCTGACGCCCGGAATGCCGCGTGATGGATTTGCCCCGGGGCGAAACGGGATCGCTGAGACTCATCCGCGCGGCGAAAAATAATCTTCGTGCGATGATCAGCGGATATCAGTTCATCTGTCATGGACGGCTTCATGGGTTGATACTTAAGCAGCTGAGTGAAAACATTCCTCGTTTTATCAGGACGGCGGCTGGACCACTCAATTCCAGCAAGCCGAATGATGCCGCTTCGACTTGCGTCCATCACCGATTCCGATGGTGTATCTTGACTCTCGGTAAGATAGAGCGGCAGGCCGTCAGGATCAAAGAAATCCAACCGACGCTCCCGGTCCGGCGATTCAGAGAGTGCGATCCCATGGCTCTTGAGGTGCTTGCGCCACCACTCGGTGGATCCGCCGGGGATAACAAAGCCGACGGCGCTGATGATTGAACGGTACTGGAGCAGAGGCCGAGTCCCCGGCCAGATGAAAAAGGTCATCAGGGAGCCGGGACTTCCGGTGTAGTCACCATAGTAGAGATGGTAACTTCCGGGATCATCATAATTGACGGTCTTTTTAACCAATCGTAAGCCGAGAATCTGAGAGTAGAAATGGACATTTCCCATTGTATCTGACGCGATCGCGGTTACGTGGTGCAGGGAGCCGAACGCGTGAACTGATTTTGGAGAGCCTGCAGCCGAAGTTTTGGAGATTGAATTTATATTTTCCGACATAAATCTCTTTTCGATTTGCAATCATTTCGAGGATTCAACACATGGGTAAATTTATCACACAATCGGAGAGTTGTAAAATATTTTCGTGATTGCGTTTCGTACTGCTTTTGCTCAGCGGGATTGAAATCCGTGTTCCTTCGCGGCTGGAGCCAAGACAGGTTTTTAGACGGCAGTAAATCGGGCGCAGATGTACGAAAGTTTTGATGGGGTGCGATTGACCATAGTCCGCGGCGGCGGAGGCGGCGATTGAATGGTCAAGGGCGTGCCGTGATGGCGGGCGCGATAGAGCGGCACATAAATGTGCCGGCTAACATGAACGGACATGTAGGCCGATGGATTTATCCGCCGGTGGGCGCGGGTGGCGTGAACGGGGCTGGACGCGCCGCCGGCGGGATGAAACTGTGAGTGCCACAGGGGATGCTCGGGCCAACTGGTCGGCAGTGGTTCCTCATGCTGCCCGGCAGGCGTGAGGGGCGGTGCCCGACACTGAACGCCCGAAAAACGGGGCCCCTGCGGCATTGATTATAGGGTGTGAGGATTATTGCCGATATTTATTTGCGTAGCACCCGCCTTGATGCTAAGATGATTATGGATCTGAACCTCGGGTTATCCGAGTACTAGGATCCTCCAGGGCCCGCAAGGGCCCCTTCTTTTTGCGGCGTAAAAAACAAATCTCACAACCTCACCACTCCCAAGGGATCGGTTCTGGAAGCATGTTTGCAAAGAATCGGCTCCAATCGCTTGAAGTAGGCGTTACCGCCGTGCCTCTTCATAAAGCTGCAGGGGTCGATCGATTGTTTCAGGAGATACACCGAGCAATCCGCCGCTTGGATGAAGTAGGACTCCCGGGAGTCGCGCATCACGGGGTCCTCGATCAGGGCGCGGATCGGCTGGTCATCATAGAAGGCCTCGCCGGTGGCCGGACGTACCTTCAGAAGATTGTGTTGCCGCATGTCGTTGAGGAATTTCCTTAGCTTGCCACTGTCCGTATCATCCGCAAATACGACACCACGATCCTCCTGATCCCCCGCGCCCGGAAAATTTCGGCGACGTATGGTGTTCTCAAACCTCTGGAAAAGGGCGTACCAGGCGCGGCGGAAGATGTCGGCCTTCGTTGCCGTCGGGGGCAGGCATCGCTTATACACGGCGACGTTGATAACGCTTATATGCCGCATTGACGCGATCCTGTCAGCAAACTGTCGAACTACCGCAAGCCGCTGGTGCTTACGCAGCCGTTGTAACGATTGCGGCAACTTCGCGGGATTGCTGATCAGCTCCCCTGCGTGCAATTCATCTTCGATGTTAATCCTGTATTCCTGCCACAGGCGGCGCCGGAAATCTGCCAAATCGCCAAGCGCATCTCGCCATCGGAGCTCATGCACAACAATCCCCGAAAGGCAGAAAACGGAGGTTGGTGACCCGTCCGCCGGTGTTCCACAGTCCCCGCTTTCATCGACGTACATCAAATACATTAAAGGCTCCCTGCTGGAATTTCACCGCCGCTCGGATCGCGCGAATTTGCGCATCGCGTCGCCGAAGTCCGTCCAGGTGGCCTTGTGGCCGTAACTGTTGCCCGAGGGATACCACACAACCGAGCCTTGCGATACGCGCAGGGTACCGAGGCGGTTGCCGTCGATGGCGACATTAAATTCCACATCCGCCTTGCCGAGGTCCCGTGTTGGTATTGAAAAATTTACTTGGTGCTTCATCTTAAAAATCCCATAGAAAATCTAAACTACATACCTGGCGCCGGAACGTCCGGTGTCAGGATTGATCCTTTTTTGTTGGGCGGCCGAGGGCGTTAATGAAATACGAAAGCCGCTCCGCCTCGTCGTCTGTCAGGTCCACCGGCAAAGAAAGCGTTGCGATAACATCCGGCCTCAGCGGGAACGGGTATTTGATCATCCCTGCCGGTAAGGCGGGCTCCGCAGGGCCCGTAGCCGTGGGCTCCACCACTCCGCCCTCATCGACCTCGGCATCGCTGCGTTGCATCGGCACAAGCGTTTCCGATTGGCCAAGGGCGGCGAGACCCACAGAGTTCATCGTGTAGTGCCATTCAAACCGGGTTGGCTTGGTACCGCGGCCGAGTACCATCTTGCCACACCCGAGCTCCTGAAGCGTTCTGAACACTTCGACGGCGGTCGGCCGGGTTATCTCGAGGTCACGCATCACTACCTCCACCACCAACTCCCTGCGGCGCCGCTGCCGCTGGCTTAGCAACTCGAAGAGTCGCTTGGCAACACTGTCACTGCGGGCGTAGTCCCGCAGCCGGGCGACATCCGGCCCGCCATTTGCTCCACCGTTACCGTTCTTTTCATCAGCCATCGCACGAACTCCAAAATAGCAAGGCATACAAGTCACACATATACTATACATATGATTTTGCCCGTGTCAAGCACGATAGTATACAATTTTATTTTTACTCTTCTGTATGCACTTTTAAGCAAGTATATGGTGAATATTAGATATACATAGATCAAGTTCTGGCACGCGGATGCGGGTTTAGGCGCGATTGTACGATCTAGGCGTGATTGTTCCAACTGTTTTGGGTACGCTGGACCATGCTTGGCAGTGGCCGGCGGCTGCGTCGCGAGCGGTTTATTGGGACTGGGGTACCGGTGCGCGGTTGGCGCGGGATACCGGCACATAAATGTGCCGGCTAACATGAGTGGGAATGTAGGCCGATGTGGTGGGTTCACATCTGGATCATGTACCCGAAATGATTAAAATTCATTGCCGTATGGCGCGGTCAACGCATTCATCAAATGTCGGCAAGGAACCGATTGTGGCGTGGCATCTGGTCATGTGCATGTACGGATTCTGGTTGCCGAATGATCCACGCGGGTCGTGGTCCGATTATGTCGGGTCAAAATCGTTGTATGGCCGGGGTGGGCCGGCGGCCGGCGGAAAACACACGCGGTCCGTGGCGGGGGCGGCGCACGATCACGCATTGCGGGTAGCGGCAAAGTCGGGGTTGGAATTTCCTCCGGTTAGGTTATCCGGAATTCAGGCACGCGCCGTGGGCCGGGGATTCGCGCAAGCTCGGCTGGAGGCCGACTACCACATTTACGCCTGCGCGATCATGCCCGATCACGTCCACCTTGTCCTGCGTTGCCCGTCCAGAACGTTGGGAATGACGGTCGGCCACCTTAAGGCCCGAGCCGCACGCCGCCTGCATGAAGAGGGGCTGTCACCTCTCCCCGAGGCGCGGCCGGACCGGAAACATACTGCGATATGGGCCGAGGGTAAATGGTGTGGGTATTTGAACCGATTGGAGTTGCCTCCGGCCATTGCGTACGTTCAGGCCAATCCGATTAAGGCGGGGTTGCCGCCGCAGCGCTGGGATTTTTTAACCCCGTACCCGTGATGGTGATCGCAACGAAGCGGCACATGAATGTGCCGGCTAACATAAATGGGAATATGAGCCGGTGGATTTATCCGCCGGTGGGCGCGGCGGGTGCAATTGGCGCGTATCGGGGTAGCGTATCCGTGGCGGTTGGCGCGGGATACCGGCACATAAATGTGCCGGCTAACATGAATGGCAATCTAAGTCGGTGGATTTATCCGCCGGTGGGCGCGGCGGGGGTTATATTTTCCGGTAGGCTGCGAGGGCGGCGGATTTGGTTTCCTGCGGGACGAGGGGGAAAGTGGAAAGGATGTGGGCGAATTCGGACTCGGTGAGGCCGTAAAGATGGGCGATCAGGGCGTCAAGCTCGGCGCGGATCGCGGCCCTTTGGGCGGGATCGGTTACGCCATCCTTGTGTGATTTGAGGCCGACGGCTTTGGCGAAGGCGTCAAATTCGGGTGTGGTGCAGATGAGCCGGGCGGATCGTTCGACAATCGGTGCGAAGGCTGCGTCCTTCTCGGTGAGCCGCGGCACGGGGAGCTGGTAGAGATAGAACAGGTTCACGTGGTTGGTTATTTTTTGGCGGGCGGAATTGTCGAGGGCGAAGCTCCCCAAAATGGCCGCGAGCAGGCAGAGCCGGCTGGGTGTGGTGGTGCCCCCCGAGCTCGCAGGGAGCGTGTTCCCTGCGAAGCACCCGGCGGGTATCACCGTGGAGATTAGGGATCGCTCGTTTGTGCTCGCCGCCACGTCCCTGAACGCCAGCCGGTAATCCTGATAATCCAGCGTTTGGCCGGTGTCTTTTTCACGGCCGAGAATTCGGGCCCGGCCTTCCTTTTCATCCACCCAATAGCGCGGCGGGGTGAGCTGGTGTTCAAACTGCCAGATCATTTTGCCTTCATAGAGCGGCAGGCGCCCCTTGCCCGGCGCGGTTTTGAACAGATCGCTGTCGCTGGTCATGTTCAGTTCTTGGGCGAAGCTGATCTCCCACGCACCGGGAACGCTTTCGCCCAGCAACGGGAATTTGAGCATCTTCCGGGCGATCTGGATGTCCAAATCGGATTTGAATTCCGTGATCGAGAGCGAATCAGGTGAAAATCTGCGCACCAGATCGACGGAGATCTGCACAGCGCCATGCTGCGGAAAACGATCCAGCTCCCCCACCTCGCGCCGCATGAAGGCGGCGGGAAATTCCGTCGTCGGCCCCCCTTTCTGGAAGGTGAGGACGACGAATTTGAGACGTGAGTCCACCCCCTCGAATATCTGCCTGCGGTTTTCGAAGCAGAAAAGCCCGGCGATGTGCGTGCGATCAAAAAGCATCTGGCGCAGTTGTTTCGCGCCCAGATCGGTGTAGATACCGGAGGGAACTACGATGCCGCAATGGCCGCCCGGGCGCAGCAGATTCAGGCATTGTTCGGTGAAGAGTTTGTAGAGGTTTATCTTTGATGGAATTGCGTCCCCCAGGGCGTCGGTCGATTTTTGGTTGGCGTACTGCTCGGCGAGCTTGAAGTACTTCGACGGGTGGGCGTAGCCGCTCGAGTACGACAGCCACGCGGCGCGCATTGCCGCATCTTCCATTATGCGGCTGCGCTGGCCGGCCCATTCTTCAATGCGGAGTGTCTTTTTGGATATCGACGGGAAATAGTCCATGAAGAATTCCTTCTCGTCGGTCTGGAACACCTCCCACGGGGGGTTGGTGATGATGGCGTCGAAGCCGCCACGTTCGCCCAGCACTTCATCGAACTCGAACCCCCAGTGAAATGGCTTGAGCTGCTGAATATCCGTAAGCGCGAGGGGGCGTTTTTTCGGTTTGCCCGCCGCGCCCTTTGACTCATCCCACGTCGCCTGCTCGTACTTGATGCCGAGCGATTCAAATTGGTCGAGAAGCAGGTCGTCGAGCACGTCGATGCAGCCCCGCTTTTTTTGGTCGATCTCGTCGCGCAGGGCAGCGAGATCGTTGGCGTAGGTGGTTGTGCTGCGGTAATTTTCGATCAGCCGGTTCTTTTCCAGCAGGATTTCGCGGTAGGATTTCTGGCGGAAAAGGTTACCCTGGCGCTCCTTTTTCGCGAACGATTCCCCGTCGACGCGGAGGAGTCCGACGAGCGAGTTGCCGGGAAGGATGTTGAAATCAATATTCGGGAGCGGTTCAAGCTGTTTGACGGTCTCGGCCGAGGCGACCAGGGCAAGGAAAAGCCGCAGGCGGGCGATTTCCGTCGCCTCTTCCATGATATCGACGCCGAAGAGATTGTCGGTGATGATGCGCTTCTTGATGTAGTAGGCGATGTTGGCGTGCTGCCGTCGAATTTTCTCGAGCCAGCCGGCGAGTTCCGGGTTGTTGAGAAATTCGATGCGGCCGATGACCGCCGAATAGAGATTGATGAGTGTATTCATCGCGGCCACGAGGAACGCCCCGGAGCCGCAGGCGGGGTCAAGAAGCGAGAGGTTTGGCAGGACGTCATTAAGGAGTTTTTGGCAGGCGGGGGCGTCGAGGTCGATGAGCAGATCACCGATGGACTCGTAGGCCCGGCGCTTCACGCCCGGCAGGACGGGCAGGTCGTGCGGGGTATTGACGGCGTCGAGAACAAGCCGGTGGATGGTCTGCTCGCACAGGTATTCGGTGATTTCGGGGCGGGTGTAATAGGCGCCGAACGCTTTCTGGTTAATGTATTTTTCAAAAATATAACCGAGGATGTGCGGGCTGATTTCCCGATCGTCGCCGACGGGGGTGTCGTTGAGGTTCCAGGAGTATTTGGAGAAGAGATCGAAGAGGCGGGTGAAGAATGCGTCGGGGACGGAGATCGCCTTATTTTGGGCCTCGATCCGGTGCCGCAGGAACAGGCCGCCGTTGAGGTAGCGGATGGCGCCCAGGGCCGCGCGGGCGGTGGGGGTGCGTTTGTCGTCCGGTTTGGCGAACCCCTCGAAGAAAAGTATCTGCAGAAAACCGGCGTAAAAGCGGTCGCGGCCGGTGCGGCTGGACTCGGCGAGCTTATCCTGCAGGTAGTTGAGATTGCCGTCGCAGGCGTCGGGATTCCTGTAATCGAGAAAGCCTTTTCGCTGAAGGAAATAGACAAACATGAGGCGGTTGAGGAGGATCGAGGCGTACCAGCGGCGGTCATGTGGATTTTCGATGCCGGTGATGAGATCGACGAGGTTGTCGTGCGCTTGCTGAAACTCGATGTAGAACCGCTTGGTAACGGGTTGCACGTCGAGGGCGGCCCGGAGGCGATTGCAGACGTCGGTAAGGGCAACGCCGCCGGGTGAGTCGAAATCGGAAAAATCGAACACCATTGCGCCGAGCTTACTGATGAAGAGATCGCCCGGCTGGCCGCACAGAAAATGGTGTTCGCGTGGAAAGGTCTTGCCATCTTCGCGTTTGGCCCAGCGCCAGATACTCTGCGTGCGGTCGGCGTCGACAAAGATGACGAGGCATTCGTGCTGAATGGCGGCGATTTCCTTGTGGACGGCGGTGCGAGTGTCGGCCGTCGGGATGGTGTTGCACTGCACCTCGTAGACGCCGACGCCGGAGAGATCGGCGATATGGCGGCGGGTTACGTGTACGCCTTTGCAGTTCATTTCGACGGGTGCCGAGGCCGGCGGCCGGGACCAGCCGAGGACCTCGATGAACAGCTCCTGGAAGCGGAAATCGCGGAGAAGCTTTCGGGCTTGGGGAAAATCCATGCGGGGGTTTGAGCCGCCTGCGGCGGGATCGAGTGGCGGCTTCTTGCCGACCGATTTTTTTCCTGATGATGGGGTTGTTTTCACCGGGCAATTCCTCCTTCAGTTGGTGCACCGGGTGGTAAAGTTTCCCGGCCAGGCTTTCCATGGAATGGCGTGCGGGAATCGCGGGGGTATGGGCAGGCCCGCATGGCGGCGTGGTTCGGTTGTAAGTGCGTTACGGACATGGGCGTAGATTATGCGGTACGAGGGGCGGCTTGGCGAGCCGCCGGGTTTATCCCGGCGGACGACCACGGGGATAAACCCCGTGGCTCGCATAAGGAAGCGCGCGTATTGGCGGATAACCCCGTGGCTCGCGCGAGTGCGGATTCAGCGTAGATTTGTGATTCACTGCCGGGGAATCACCTGCATTTTTATAATTTCGCACAGAATCCCCGGCTGCTCACGGATATAGCGCTCCACCGCGTCGATGGATGTTTGATCGTGCAGGTATCGGTCGCTGCCGCCATGCGTCCACCAGCGGCCAGGATTGCCCGCCTTATTACTGAGTTCCGCGGAAGTTATTCCTTTGAAGATTCTGCGTACGGCGGGCCCGTCGTCGGGGCAGCCGGTGGTCAATGTATGGATATGGTTGGCCATGATGGCCGCGCGGATGATGAACCAGTTGCGCTCTTTGGCGGCCCTTATGAGGGCCTCGGCAGTTGTACAGGCCTGAGCGGTGTTCAGCCGGACGGCATCATGCTTTTGAATTTGTTGCGCTGCGGCGAGCGTCCTGGGATCACCGCGTGAATAGAGAGTGCCGCGATGGTTGCGCTTTGGGGCAAAGGCACCGTCGGTGCCGAGCGTGTTGGAGACGTGGCCGCGTGGATCGCCCGGCAGCCAAGTGCCGTAGCTGGTCCAGGTGGTAAACATTGCGAATGGTGAATTCGGCATGTTGTCTCCTAAAGATTTTCCGATGGGATAAACCCATCGGCTCGCGACAGGAATTCCACCGATGCCGGGATAACCATCGGCTCGCGTCAGGAATTCCAGCGGCGTCGGGATAACTGTTTAACGGCCGCCAACGGGATCAGTCGCGCGCCCCCCGGAGGCCCAGTGAGCAGATAATCTGCGGCTCGCCGGGGATGGCATCATCTGATACATGGCACAGCCGCCCGTCGCGGTGCAGGGCGATCACGAGTTCCGCCAGGATTTCGTCGGCCGCGCCGGCCTTGAGTTGGCGGGCTAATGTGTCGGTTGCGGATTCGGTAAGGGGGTATTTGTAAATCTGTTCGATGGCGACTTTGAGTTCCGGCAAAGCGAAGAGTGTGCCGTCGGTTTTTGCGGCAAAGGCACTTAGCCGTCCGTAGGTGCGGGCGCGTGCACTGGAGGGTCGGCCGAGTTGGCCACCGGTGGATATTTCATTTTTAACAATGAATTCAGCGCCCTGTTTAACCAGTTCATGGTGGTGCGGGACGCGCGGCAGTGCGGGCGTATCTGGAGGGCATTCGGCCGCCTTGAGGATGGCGAATTGCGATTCGGTCACGCTGCGGCCGTGTTGGTCCACCCAGGCGAGGGCGTCGGTACGGTCGGCGGTGCGCAGGTAGACCAGCACGCCGTCCGGCTTTTCGTCGGTGGGTTTGTGGGGCCGCGTGGAATAGACCACGTTGGGCATGGCCGGAATTATTTTTTTCAGGCTGGGGTCGGCATCGGTGGCGTTTTTCCAGATCTGCCAGGCGTAGGAGGCGAGATCGACTTCGGTATCGTCGTCGCCGTCGAGTATGCCGGATTTTTCGTGATAGAGTTCCAGCAGGGGCAGATCGGATTTTTCATCATCGAAAAAGGCCTCATCGGTGCCGACCACTTCGGCGTTATCCCTGAGGCGCTGGCGCACGCGGGCCCGCAGGCGCAGGACGCGTTCCACGCCATCGGCGGGGAGGAAGGAATAGCAGAATATTTCATCGGCCTGCTGGCCGATGCGGTCCACGCGACCGGCCCGCTGAATGAGACGGATGATGGCCCAGGGGAGATCGTAATTCACGATGGTGTGGCAGTCCTGAAGATTCTGCCCTTCGCTGAGGACATCGGTGGCAATTAATACGCGGATTTCATCGCCGGGGCGTTCGGCCGGGGCGGTACCGGAGGCGGGGGTATTGGCCACGGGGCTGAAACGGCGCGCAATGGCGGTCGGGTCGGGTGTGTCGGCGGTGACGCCGCACACGGAGATACGGCGGGCGGTGAGTTCGCGGGTGAGGTAATCCACGGTGTCGGCAAACTGGGTGAAGATGAGCACCTTGTCGCCGGAGTGGGTTCGGGTGATCAGATTGGCCAGCGCGGCAAGTTTGGCGTCAGCAGCGGGGTTCCACGGGCCGACGGAATCAAGAATGCCCTGCAGGGCGGTAGCGTCGGCGGCCAGATCCTCGGAGAGCCGGGCTTGAAAAAGAGCGGGCGGCAGCCATTTGAAGCGGCGGCCAAAATGCTGCGAGTATTGGCGGTAAATGTCCGCGGCACGGCGACGAAGCTGATCGGTTCCGTCGGCGAAGGGTGCGGACTGGGCCGGGTCGGGGCTGGCGGATTCGGAGTCGCCTGCGTCAGCACCCTCGGCATCTGCGGCAAAGCCTATTTCGGTATCGCCGTCGCCGGAGTCGGGGTCAAGCAGGTCGGTATCCTGCGTGCCGATGGGGAGCGGCTGTTGATTTTCGATGGCATAAAGCCAGACGAAGTTTCGCAGGATGTGCCGCTCGACGGAGAGGATAAAGGCGTGGCCGCTGCTTTCGAGGCGCTTGAGCAGATTGGTGCGGCAGATGCCCTTGAGGCGTACGCCGGCGCGGGAGAGGTCGTTTAGCACGGAGGTTTGCGCGGCATCGGTGGCCGGGACGGCGGCGTCGCGGTAATTGCCGAGGCCGTAGCGGGGTAGTTTCAAGCTATTAAGTGTCTGGATCACCTCGGGGGAGAAGAGGCGGGCGTATTGATCGTTTCGATCTTTTTCATTGACCTGAAATTTAACAGTGCGCGGGACGCGGGTGGGGAATTTGGCACGCCGCCCGTCGGGGAATTCGAGATATCTGCGGCCGGTGGCGGGATCGATCTTTGCATAGTTCTGCTGGATAAAGCTGCGGGTGCGGCGGACGAGGTAGAGGCGCATCAGATCGCGCCAGTCGTCGGCGTATTCGCTTTTTTCAAATGCGGCCAGGGAACGCACTGGGCACTGATGGCGGCGCGTGAATTCCGCTTCGCCAAGCTCGCGCAGCAGTCTTTCGGGCCGCAGACCGATGTCTGCCCCCTCGCCGATGAACAGGCGGAGCTGATTGGAAAGATCGAGGTAGGTTTTGTTGTACGGGGTGGCGGAGAGCAGGATGACCTTGCTTTCGTTGGCGCGGATGTATTCGGCGATGGCACGGTAGCGTTTACCGTCGCGCTTGCGCAGGTTGTGGCTTTCGTCGATGAGCACAAGGCGGTGGCGGTAAAGGGCGGGCAGTTCGCGCTGAACGTTGGTGATGGAGACGATGGTGGCCCGCAGGCCGTACCGCTGCCGATAGCTTTCCCAGAGGGGAACAAGATTTTTCGGGCAGAGGATCAGCGTCTGGAGGCCCTGATCTTCCTCAAAGATACGGGCCAGCGCACTGGCCATGAGCGTTTTACCTAGGCCCACCACATCGCCAACGATTACGCCGCCGCGCTTGTTGAGGTGGTGGGCAGCGATTTTGACGGCGGCCTTCTGAAATTCAAAGAGCGTGTCGCCGAAGACAGTGGGGATTTGAAATTCGCTCAGGCCGGAGCGAGCTTCCTCCGCGAGGTGGTACGCCATTTTGATGTAGATGTGGTAAGGGGAAATCGGCGCTTCCCGCGCCCAGCTCTCATCGATGATTTTGATGAGATCAGCCGTGATGTCGATGCAAAATTTGTCGTTCCACCGGTCTTCGAACCAGCGGGCGAGTTTGTCGCAGGCGTCGCCGTCCATGACATCCACGTTCAATTCGCCCTGGTTGCAGAGACCGGCAAGGGTAAGGTTGCTGCTGCCGAGGTAGCCGATCTTCGGGTTAACCTTGTCGTCACGGAAGAGGAGGTAAAGTTTGGCGTGCAGGGGGTGGCGGAGGAAGAGTTTCACCCTGAGCTTGCCGGCGGAGAGTTGGGCGGCAAGGCGGCGGAGGCCGACTTCATCGTCATCGGTCGGTGCGCCGATGGCAAGCTGGCGGCGGAATTCCTGTGCAAGTTGATTTTTCAGGCGGGCGGCCGTCTGGTTATCGATCCCATCCGGCCGGGCAGCGAGGCTTTGGGCGGATTCGATCAACTCCTGCGGCGAACGGTGCATGCCGATCAGCAGGCGGCAGCATTGGCCGTCCCCGCCGGGCCAGTTGTCGATGAGGGGCGCGAGTTTGCTCCAGCCGCGGAGATTGAAGTAGCCGACGCAGAAATCGCCCCGGTGGGAAACGCCGATGGCGTCGCGCAGTGCGGGGAGGAGATCGCGCTCAATATTGTCAAAAATCTGCGGCATCCATCCCCTACCAAAGGCACTGCGGGCACGCTGCGCCGAGAACCGATCGACATCCTGTGCAGGAGCTATTATCGGCGTTCAGATTTGGTTGGCAAGGTGGCGGGCGCGATAGAGCGGCACATGAATGTGCCGGCTAACTACGAGCGACGATGCGCGCTGGCGGATTTCACTGGCGACACGGCAATAAGCGGGCGTGATATGGGCCGGCGCATCGGATCGCATGGTATTGCGCTGGGCGGGGGTCGAACCCACAACCTTCGGCTTCGGAGGCCGACGCTCTATCCAATTGAGCTACCAGCGCGTCACGCCAAATTATGGTACCAGAAGCGACGAATCATCGCCACGGAGATGGCGGGCAAATTGCGTGATGATCTCCCGCTTTACATCTGCCATGGCCGGGCAGCGCTCACCGAGCAGGGCGTGCATGGAAGTTACGGGGCGGGAGAGGCCGCAGGGGTTGATGAGATCGAAATAGGTCAAATCGGTGGTGACATTGAGCGCCAATCCGTGGAGCGAAATCCATCGCCGCAATTTGACACCCATCGCGCATAATTTTTTAAGATGCGCAGTGCCGCCTTCGCAGCGGGATGGCGGGGAATCAGACGCCTGCGGCATGCCGTGAGATTGCGTGGATTCTCCCGGCCCGGCGGTATCCACCCACACCCCCGTAGCGCAGGTATCACGCACACCCTTAATACCGAAAGGTGATACCGCAGCAATCACCACCTGCTCCAGCAGGCGCATATATTCCAATAATCCGAGGTTGTAACGCCGCAGCGGAATAATCGGATAGACGACCAATTGCCCCGGCCCATGAAAAGTAATATCGCCACCGCGGTCGCTCTGCACCACTTCAACGCCCCGATTGCTGAGGGTTATCGCGTCTGCGAGGAGATGATCTGCCGAGCCGGGGCGCCGCCCAAAAGTCACCACCGGCGGATGCTCAACGAGAATGATCAAACCGCGGGGAAACTCTCCGTCGAGAACCCGCTGATGGAATGCGAGTTGCCGCTCCCACGCCTCACGGTACGCGCAATGCCCGAGATCAACCGCGGGCAGGGTATCGGTGCTGGTAAACGAATCGGTCATGTCCTACCGTGCCTCTTAAGCATTGCCGGGCGGAATCATCGGTGGATTGGGACGATTTTTGCGGATGGATGACAATTTCCCGGGCTCGGCGGCGGTGGTGGTCGTCCGAGCGGTCGGTTTTATCTCCGGCTTGGTCGTCGGGGCGAGAGACGGAATGGCGATTCGGATCAGTTCATCGACGTTATTGACGTATTCAACCGCCATCCCTTTAAGCGGCGGTTTGATCTCCATCACATCCTTTTCATTACGTTTGGGGAGGAGGGCCAATTTAATACCCGCCCGATGCGCGGCGATGAGTTTTTCCTTCACGCCGCCGATGGGCAGGACCAATCCACGCAAGGTGATCTCACCGGTCATGGCGACATCCGGGCGGACGGCCTGTCCAGTGAAAAGACTTACCAGAGCGGTGAACATGGAGACACCGGCCGACGGACCGTCCTTGGGCACGGCCCCTGCGGGGACGTGAATATGGATATCCGATTTGCTGAAGCTTGCGGGATCGAGATTAAATCGGTCGCTTCGGCTTTTGAGCAGAGACAGGGCCGCCTGTGCGGATTCACCCATGACCCGCCCGATCTGACCGGTGATGGTCATACGCCCCTTGCCGTGCATGCGGCTGGCTTCAACAAACAGGATGTCGCCGCCGACGGGCGTGTAGGCAAGACCGGTTGCCACGCCGGGCGTTGATGCCCGCAGGGCCAGTTCGCTTTCAAACTGCACCGGGCCCAAATAGCTGTGGAGATCTTCCGGCTGCACGACAAATGCCGGTGCGTCCGGAGGGATATTAATCTTGTCCTGTGGGGTGGGGTCGCCTGCCGGTTTCTCGCCCGTCGCGTTCGCCGCCGGCTTTTCATCCGCAGCGGCCGGGGGAGCGTCCAAAACCAGGGGCGGCAGTGTTTCGGCGATTTTCGCCGCCACGCCGCGCATGACCGCCGCGATATTACGATTCAAATTGCGAACCCCCGATTCCCGAGTGTACCCTTCCACCAGCGCCTTGAGAGCTGCGATGGAGATACGGCAATGCTGCGCGGAGAGTCCATGTTCCACGAGTTGTTGCGGGATGAGATAGCGCTCGGCAATCTGCAGTTTATCGCTGAGTGTGTAGCCGGGAATTTCAATGATTTCCAGCCGGTCGCGAAGGGC